>CAZZKQ010000030.1:0-15120 GCA_964654875.1 uncultured Verrucomicrobiota bacterium
AGTCCAATGGCGGACTGCTGATCGCCAGGCACCTGGACCGCTCCAAGCTCTGGACCGTTCAGACGCCTCAGTGCTTTCGAATCCAGATCATTCGCAGGGCACTCAAGGCTGTTCGACTTTCTGGTCGGTTGGTCACGGATGACACCGCGGCCTGCGAACTCATCGGGCAACAGGTCCAGCTCGTCGAGAGTACCGAGCCCAATCCTAAGATCACGACCCCGGGAGACATTCCATACCTCCGGTCGTTGCTGGTGGCCTAGTCGTTGGAGCCCTTGGTCGACCTGTTCCTCAACCCGAAGGCACATGCCTTGGGTTGAGATGGGGCAGTTCTAGCTGACCGGAAGCAGGGACACGCGTTCGTTCCGCTCGTTTCGGGTCACTCCCTGGGCCCTTGGGTCCAAGGTGAGGACGCCATCCACGAAAAATGCGTAGCGGTGATGTCCGTGTTTGAGCTCAAGAGTGGTCGACCATGTCCGATCCGGTCCTTGGCGCATGGGGTTTTTTTGGGGATCCCAGCCATTGAAGTCCCCGACCAATGAGACCGATTTCGCATCGGGTGCGGGGTAAAGGAAGTTGACGGCACGCAGTGTCTTCAGCTTCGTCATGGTGAAGTGTTCCGTACGACGGGCCCGAGACAATCCTGTCTCAAGTCCTTGAAGGCAAGCGCCTTCGGGGTTCGTTCAACTGGTCGCGTTGGACGAGACCTCGGCGTAGTCCCATGCAGCCGCAGGGAAACCCTTTCCACTTGCGGCAAGGCTCACCATTGTCCGGCAATGGCAATGCGGAAAACGAAGATTGTGGCCACGGTGGGGCCGGCCTCCATGGCGCCGGAATGCATCATGGATCTCGTGAGGAAAGGGGTGAACCTCTTCAGGCTCAATGCCTCGCACTCGAAGCCCGATCAAATGCGCCGTGTGGTTCCCTCCATCCGTCAGGCCGCGCGGGAGCTGGGGCTTCACGTCGGCATCCTGCTCGACCTCCAAGGTCCGGCCATCCGGACGGGTGATGTTGAAGCACCCGTGCCGCTGAGCGTCGGGGACAAGGTTTCATTCCATGTCACTGGCACTCCATCGGCCTCCGAGAAGGCCTTTTCCGTCAACTACCCGGAATTCGCCAAGGATATCGAGGTGGGCCGGATTCTTCTCGTGGACAGCGGCGAAATTCGGATGCGGGTCCTGGGTAAGACCGATACCCGCGTCGATTGTGACGTGCTCAACTCCGGATCCATGGGGAGTCGACGACACATCAACCTCCCCGGGGTCCGGGTCTCCCTGCCGGCTCTGACCGAAAAGGACCGTGAGGATGTGAAGGTCGCACTCGAGCTTGGGGTGGACTTCATTGCCCAGAGCTTCGTCCGCGATCCAGATGATGTTTTGGAATTGAAGTCCCTGCTTGAGGGTCGGGTCGAAAAGCCCCTCGTGGTGGCCAAAATCGAGCACCAGTTCGCCGTCGACCACTTTCCGGCCATCGCGCAGGCGGCAGATGCGATCATGGTGGCCCGTGGTGATCTCGGCATGGAATGTCCCTACGAGGAGCTCCCGATCATCCAGCGCCGCATCGTGAAACACTGCCTCCTCCATGGTCGTCCCGTGATCGTGGCGACACAGATGCTGGAAAGCATGGTCGACAACCCATTCCCAACCCGTGCGGAGATCACCGACATCGCCAATGCCGTATTCGAGCAGGCGGATGCCATCATGCTGAGCGGAGAGACCGCCGTCGGGAAGTTCCCCGTCGAATGCGTCGAGGTCATGGACACCATTTCCAGGCGCATCGAGCGCAGTGGCGGGGCCAACTATCACCTCAGCGCCCGGCTTGAGGAACCCCGGGAGATGTTGATGCGCAGCGCCGTCGGACTTGCGGACCAGCTGGATGCAGCGGCGCTCGTCGTATTCACCCGCACCGGCAATCTGGCACGGATCGCGTCGTGGCTCCGCCCCCGCGCCACTCCGATCTACGCCTTCAGCGACCGTGAATCCTTGGCCTGTCAACTTTCCCTGCTTCGCGGGGTCGAACCGATGGTCATGCCAGCGTGTCAGGATGATCCAGCCGGGTCGGTGGAGGGTGCCCTGCACCGATTGGTCCAAGGGGGCTGTGTTAAGTCTGGCGATTCAGTCGTCGTGGTGCTGCCGCATCCCAGTAGCTTCGACCACGAGGTCGAATCCATCAAAATGCACGTCATCGGGTAGATCAGCCCGTCCGCGGTCCTTGGAAAGGTCGATGTTCCGCCCGTTCGAGATGCCAGCGTGCATGGCCGTAACGGATCTCCATGGCGTCCGCATGGCGAGCCCGAGGCAAAGGTCGTGTAGAAGGCATTGCGGACCAGGCATCCATGATGGCCTTCCGGATGTCGCTCGGCCGGAGAGGCAGGAGCGTCAGGAAATCAACGTGGGATCGTGAACCTCGGTAGGTGGGACGGTGTTCCGGAAGCTTGAGAAATCGTCCGATCTGTTGGAGGTCGGCCCCGTGGAGGACTGTCCCGTGGAAGAGGACGGCCGTTCGGGTTCTCCGCTGGGCGTTCCCCGAGAACTTCCGTCTCCCGTCTGACCGGTTGAGGGTGAGGTCCGTGTGGCCGTCGATGCCGACGGGCAACCCGGTGCTTTTCCCCAGCGCGTAGGCCATGGTCTGCATCATCCAGCGGTTGGTCGAATCCACCCGCCCAAGAGCCGGATTCCGCGCTATGGGCAGCGTGATCCCATAGGTCAGGCATCCGGGTCCCTGGATCACCGTGCCGCCTCCAGAGCGGCGCCGCAGGGTGGGGATGCCCTCCTCGAGGCACCGCCCGATCTCCACGGTCTCGTCGATTCGCTGTCCATATCCCACCACGACGAATGGCACCGGTGATTCCCAGAACCACAGGACGCTTCGGCCGGTCGCTTCGGTCTCCTCGAGAAAGGCATCGTCCCATGCCAGCAATTCTGCCGGGTTGCTGGTGAACGGGATGTCGATGGCCTCCATTCGTGGCGGATCATGGGTTGAGATCCGTGGACGTCCACACCAAGCTTGTCCGGATGGAACAACCCGCAATTCTGCTTGGAATCGAGTGTGGCGGTACGCGGACGGTTGCTCTCGCCGTAGAATCGCGTCTTGGTGTCGTTCACCGACTGGAACTTGGAGCGTGCAACCTGCGTCTTGTCGACGACAGCCGGCTCGAAGCGCATCTCCGGGAAGTCGCCGCCAGAGTTCCGAAGCCTTCCGCCATCGGCATTGGCATGGCGGGTGTTCGGGATGCTCGTGACTGCGACCGGGTCCGGATCGTGGTCGGCCGGGTGTGGCCTTCGGTCCCTTCCAAGATCGACCATGACCTCGAATCGGCGATCTTGACCCCGGATCTTGACCTTGGATCCCGAGAGGAATCCCGGATCGTGGTTCTCAGTGGCACCGGGTCGTGCTGTTTTGGCCGCACTGCCCGGGGTAGGACAGTGAAGGTCGGGGGGTGGGGGCATCTATTGGGTGATCGGGGTAGTGCCTATGATGTCGCCTTCCGGGCGTTTCGTGCGATGGCTCATGATTTTGATCACACCGGATGCCTCGGACCCTTTGGAAAGCGTTTGATCCGAAGATTGGGTCTTACGGAGCCGGACGACTTGATCGAGTGGCTCGCAAAGGCTGGGAAAGGGGAAGTCGCCGCACTCGCCCCTCTCGTCTTCGAAGCGGCCAAGGATGGCGATCCGACCGCTGCCGCGGTGGTTTCGGACACGGTTAAGATCCTGGCGGATGACGCGTTGGCCTGTGCCCGACGACTCAGCCCCGGGAGTCGGTCGGTCCGGTTCATTGTTGCAGGCAGCGTCCTATTGAAGCAGCCAAGCCTAGTCCAGAGGCTGCGTCGACGGATCCGGGCTGTCCTCCCCAAAGTCCGGGTTGAACCACTGGCCCGCGAATCGGCCTGGGGCGCTGTCGTGATGGCCCACAAGGCCCTGTCTCAGCCAAAGACTCATCGGACCCGGTCCCGATCGAATCCACCATCGATGCCCGTCATTCCTGTCTCCCGAAAAACCTCTCCGACGGAGCGCCGCAATCCCAACTCGACCCATCTCGATCGGCTTGGTGTGACGGAAGCCATCGGATTGATGCTCAACGAGGATTCGCGGATCCCGGATTCAATCCGCCCCCACTCGAGGGAACTGGCCCGGCTGGTCCGTGCCACTGCTTCCGCCCTCAAGCGGGGCGGTCGCCTGCTCTATGTCGGTGCGGGTACCAGTGGGCGCCTTGGAGTTCTCGATGCGAGCGAATGTCCACCCACCTTCGGAACCTCGCCGGATCGGGTCCAGGGGATCATGGCCGGAGGCCTCTCGGCGCTCCACTCGTCGGTCGAGGGTGCGGAAGACCATCCCGAACAGGGTGCAGCCGCGGTGGTGGACCGGATGGTTGGCCCCCTTGATGTGGTGTTGGGGATCGCCGCCAGCGGTCGGACCCCGTTCGTATGGGGTGCCCTCGCAGAGGCCCGGAAACGCGGTGCCACGACGGCCCTGCTCTGCTTCAACCCCCATCTCGATTTCAAGACCGCTTGGAAACCCGACCATGTGCTCGCAATCGATGTCGGCCCAGAGGTTCTCACGGGTTCCACCCGCCTGAAGTCAGGAACGGCGACCAAGCTCGTGCTCAACATGCTGACCACCCTCGTCATGGTCGGGCTCGGCAAGGTTGTCAGCAACCTGATGGTCGACCTCAGGCCTTCCAACGAAAAGCTTCGTGATCGTGCCTGCCGCATCGTCGGTGAATTGACGTCCCTCGCTCCAGGTCGTGCCCGGGCCGAACTGGAACGTGCCGGCTGGAATGTCGCCGCCGTGGCGTGTCGATTTCGAACCCGGGGTGGCTCAGGAACTCTCTCTGGATCCAAGCGACGGCTTCGTTCATGAAACCCATGGGAGGCGGAAACACAGTCACAATGTGAGACTTGGAAGCCTCCAGTTTCGTGATCTCCTGAACCGGCGTGGAGCATGTCGTCGCCTGCTGACGATTCTTTTGAGCGTTCTCCTACGTGGGGCTTGCCTCGGGGCATCGGCCGGGGGCATCCAGTTTGATGCCTTCGTGGGGTACGACGGTTTCGTGCGCCCGGGGTCCTGGAATCCCGTGGTGGTGGAGGCCTTCAACGAAGGGCCGTCTCGTGGTGCCGTTGTCGAGGTCTCCTCGGATCGGATGGGTGCGGCCACCGTCCGGGTTTCCGTCGAATTGCCCACACAGTCGCGAAAGCGGCTTGTGATCCCCTTTTTCTGCGCCGGAACGGGCGTGGAGTGCCGACTCCTTGCCGAGGACGGCCGGGTTCTCGCCCAGAGGCCTTCCGGGCAGATCCAGATGATTTCCTGGAACGCCCCGCTGTTGGGATCGATGTCCGATTCGCCCCAGGGCGGACCTGCGCTTCCCGAGGGTATCGTCGGCGAGTTGGCATCGGACCAGCCCCGGGTGGTCCGGCTCCGGGTCGAGATGTTTCCCGATTCCGCCCTGGCCCTCGAATCGTTGAGCTCCATCTATGTCAGCCCGTCGAAGGCCTCTGCTCTCCGGGAGGGACAGGTGGGGTCGCTTCTCCAGTGGGTTGCCTGCGGCGGGCAGCTGGTCGTGGGATTGGACCGGCCCGGCGATCTTGCCTCGTTGCCGTGGTTGAGGACGGTGGGTGTGCCCGAGCCTCAGGGTGTGGGTGTCCTCACGGAGTCCGCGATGGTTCGCTGGCTGAATGGCGAATCGTGGAATCCGAGTTTCGCCCTGCGATCCAATCCGGGAAAACGCGTCTCGATGGAGGATGCTGGACCGGTCGGTCCGGGCGGCATCGGCTGGGCGGAACCGATTCAGTTCCTGCGCTTCGGCATGGGTCGGGCCCAAGAGGGGTTTGGTTTGGAAACCCCATGGATAGAGGTTCGGCGCTGGGGTCGAGGGCAGGTGTTGGTCCTCGGCTTCAATCCCGAGCGGGAGCCGGTGCGCTCCTGGAGTCAGCGGTCTCGATTCTGGTCCCACCTCTGTGGGATACCCCCGGTAAACCGATCCGGGACTCCCTCCGATCAGCGGGTCCTGACTGGACTGGATGTTCTGCTCGCGGATCTCGTGGACACCCGTCAGGTCCGGAAGGTCCCCATCTCGTTCCTCCTGGCCCTTCTGGTCGTCTACCTTGCCGTCATTGGCCCCGGGGATCGTTGGCTCTTGGGGCGGATCCGGCGTCCGATGCTCACGTGGCTCTCTTTCCCAATCTATGTCCTCTTGTTCTCGGGCCTGATCTATCTGATCGGGTATCGACTCCGCTCAGGCCAGACGGAGTGGAACGAACTGCAGATCGTGGATGTGATCCCGAAGGAGAGTGGTGCCTCCTCGCTGTTGCGATGTCGAACCTATGGGGGTCTCTACTCCCCCGTGACCGGGTCCTATCCTCTGGACCTCGATGTGCCGCTTGCGGGTGTCCGTGGCGAGCTGAGGAATCTGTTCGGCGTTCGACTCGATTCGGGGCGGGTCACCACCACACTCGGGCCGAGGTCGACCTCTGCGGAGGTCCAGGCGTCGCTGTGGATGAAGAATCTGGCCGTCACCGAGTGGATCGAGGAGGGGCAGCCTCCGATTGAAGCCCGCCAGGAGCGTGATGGGCGGTGCCAGATCCTGAATCTTACGGGAAGGCGTCTGGGGCCGGTCTGGTTGTCACAGGGGGGACGCATGCAGGTGGTGGAGTCCATCGAGGCAGGTGGAACCTTCGAATGGCGGCCCGACATGGAGGCGACGTCGTTGGTCGAGGTCCTTGGACCGTACCTCAACGGCATTTCGGAAGCGCTGAGTCGTCGGGAGCGATCCTTCGCCGCAGATCCCGACGCGGAGCGCGATCCGCATGCATCGTTGGCGATGGCCTCCGGCTTCACCGCCAGTGTCGACGCCTCGATTCCTGAGGATCGGGCGATCCTCTGGCCGCGTGCCTTCAGTCTTTCGGGCTCCCTTGAGTCGGGGAGTCTCGTGGTCCAGGCATGGGTTCCCGACCCGGGCGTGATCGCCCCGTTGAACAGGTTCCCAGCCGCCCGGCGGAAGCGGGAATCCCTCCTGAGGCTCATCGTCCCTCCGTCGACGTCCAGCCCAGCCCTTTCCTCCCCATGAGCTCAGCCACCGTCACTCCCGCGGTCCAGACGCGATCCCTAGCCCGGGATTTCGGCGACATGAAGGCCCTGCATGCCCTCGACCTCCGGGTCGAGCGCGGGGACCTGTTTGGATTCATCGGCTCGAACGGTGCCGGCAAGACCACCACGTTGCGGATTCTCGCCACCTTTCTGACCCCTTCGGAGGGACAGGCGGAGGTCCTCGGAATGGATGTCGTTCGCGAGGCGGAACAGGTCCGCCATCGGATTGGCTACATGCCCGACTTCTTCGGCGTCTACAAGGACATGGAGGTCTCTGAGTACCTCGACTTCTTCGGGGCCTGCTACCGGCTTCCAACGGCACGTCGGGAACGCATGGTGGGCGAGGTCCTCGAGCTGGTGGGGTTGTCGGCCAAGAAGGGTGCCCTCATCGGGGCCCTGAGCCGGGGGATGCAGCAGCGGCTGGGTCTGGCCCGGGTGCTCATCCACGACCCGGAATTGCTGCTGCTCGACGAGCCTGCCAGCGGGCTCGATCCCCGGGCCCGCATCGAGATGATGGCGGTCCTCCAGGAACTCCAGAAGATGGGCAAGACCATCATCATCTCGTCCCACATCCTCTCGGAGTTGCAGACCCTGTGCAATCGATGTGCGATCATTGAGCGGGGGCGAATGATCTATAGTGGGCCCATCCGGGGCGTCCGGTTGGGCTCGGAGCAGATCCGGATCTACCGGGTCCGTCTCCGCGACGGATGGGATCGCGCTCGGGAACTCCTTCTCCAGCGTCCCGAGGTCTCGGCCATCGAGGCTACCGAGGGCGCCTTGAGGGTTTCAGTCACTGACCCGGAGGCGGACGGCTCGCTCCTGTCTTCCGTTCTGGTGGGTGCCGGTCTGGCACTCCAGGAATTGCGGGAGGAGGAGGCGGGTTTGGAGGAAGTGTTCCTTCAGGTGACGCGGGGTGAAACCCAGTAGCGGATTGGACAACAGGGATGGTGTGGCACACGACATGGTGAGGCTTGCTGGTTGGGCTGTAGATGCTTCCATTGGCGGTACCGGTGCCTCAGATCCACGTATGAACCCCGCAGAGAAGCAGATGCAGCGAAGGATCTGGGGTGGTCTCATCCTTGGCGTTGTCGCCATCGTGGCCCTCGCTGTGGTTGTCGAGCCCCGGAAATCCTCCCTGCCGGTGCTGGGTGAGGTCGGGCCCTTCGCCTTGACCAACCAGCTCGGACAGACCGTGGGGCCCCGGGATCTGGCCGGCCAGGTCTGTGTGGCCAACGTGGTTTTTTCCCGTTGTCCGACCCAATGCCATCGCCTCTCGAGGCAGATGGCGGAGCTCCAGAAACGGATTCCGGAAGGGGTGCGGCTGATCTCCCTGACCGCGGATCCTTCATTCGATTCCCCGGATGTCCTGCGACACTATGGCGAAAGGTATGGTGCCGATGCCGAACGGTGGTGGTTTCTGACGGGAACAAAATCCGAGGTCTATCGGCTGGCCGAGAAGGACCTGCTGTTCAGCGTCATGGACACCGGGGATTCCAATCCGCGGCTCGAGGATCGTTTCATCCATTCCGGGACCTTCGTGGTCCTGGATCGGAAGGGTCGGATGCGAGCCGTGGTCCAGGGAGAGGAACGGGATGCCCTCGATCGGATCGCCAATGTCGTGACCCAACTCAAGCGCGAACGGATTCCATGAACGGAACAGATCTTCCGGCCATCAACGCCGGTCTCAATGCCCTCTCGACGCTGCTCCTCGTTACAGGATGGGTCTCCATCCGGTCGGGGCGCAGGATCGCCCACAGGAACTGCATGGTGGCCGCCTTTGCCACGTCCACGTTGTTCCTGGGGTGCTACCTGTACCACAAGTTTGTGGTCATGCGGGGAATTCATACCCGGTTCGAGGGACCGAAGGAGTTCCTCATCCCGTATCTGGTCCTCCTTTTCAGCCATATCCTGCTCGCGATGGCGATCGTTCCCATGGCGATGGTCTCCATGCATCGGGCATGGCGGGAGAGGTTCGATGCACATCGGCGGATCGCTCGATGGACGCTGCCGCTCTGGCTCTATGTCTCGGTGACCGGGGTGGTGATCTACTTTCTCCTCTACCGGATCTGGACGCCGCAATGATCCTCCGGGGAAGCCGATGGGTATCTCTCCTCAGGATTTCCGCAGGATGCAGGGACGTCTCGCCGGGGGGGGGATTCCAGACCGGGAGTCTCCCGCGGCGGCGCCGCCTACGTTTAGGAGGATCCTCGGGATCGACCCATCGCTCCGCGGAACGGGCTATGGGATCATTGAACGGCAGGGAGGAACTCAGCACCTCATCCAGGCAGGGACGATCCGCTGCCCGGCCGCCCTCGCCAAGTCCCGGTGCCTCGCGATGATCGCCTCGGAGATCCGTGCGCTGATCGCGAGCCACTCCCCCGAGGTCTGTGTCGTGGAGGGATTGTTCTTCGCCCAGAACCTCAAGACGGCGATCACCATGGGCGAGGCCCGGGGAGCGGCGCTTGCCATGGTTGCGGAGGCGGGCCTCGGAATCTTCGAGCTATCCCCACGGGCGGCGAAGCTGGCGATCGTCGGATTTGGCGGTGCCCAGAAAATCGCTGTCGCAAAGATGGTTCAGAGGATCCTGGGACTCGCGGAGCCACCGGAGTCGGATGCCGCCGATGCCCTCGCGTTGGCCCTCGCCCTTGCTCAGGGTGGTTCCGGTTTCCCTTCCCGCCGGATGAAGCCTCTTTGAAGGCCTCTGTTGTCCACCACCACAAGGACCCGGTTCCTATTTGCCGGTCTGACCTACGGACAGCAGGAACATGATGTTGTTCGGCGTCTTCTTGAGGCGCCCCAGCAGCAGCTCCATCGCTTCGACCGGAGGGACTCCGACCAGCGCCCTGCGCAGCATGGAGATCCGGTTGTATTCGTCGGGATGGTAGAGAAGCTCCTCCTTGCGGGTTCCTGAGCGCTCGATATTGATCGACGGAAAAATCCGCCGATCCACGAGCGAACGGTCCAGGTGGATCTCCATGTTTCCGGTTCCCTTGAACTCCTCGAAGATCACCTCGTCCATCCGGCTTCCGGTGTCGACCAATGCGGTCGCCATGATCGTCAGTGATCCCCCCTCCTCGATGTTGCGCGCGGCACCGAAGAACCGCTTGGGCTTGTGCAGCGCGTTGGCGTCGACACCTCCGGAAAGGATCTTGCCCGAGTGGGGCTGCACCGTGTTGTAGGCCCGGGCGAGACGGGTGATCGAGTCCAGGAGGATGACGACATCCTTCTTGTGCTCGACCATTCTCCGGGCCTTCTCGATGACCATCTCGGCGACCTGGACATGCCTTTCCGGAGGTTCGTCAAACGTCGAGCTGACCACCTCGGCACCCTTGCAGGTCCTCTCCATGTCGGTGACCTCCTCCGGGCGCTCGTCGATCAGCAGGATGATCAGGAAACTCTCGGGATTGTTCTTCAGGACCGCATTGGCCAGCTTCTGCATCAACACGGTCTTGCCAGTCCGCGGAGGCGCGACAATCAAGCCGCGTGTGCCCTTGCCGATCGGGCAGACCAGATCGACGACGCGTGTCGACAGCTCCTCGGGATCGGTCTCGAGGAGGAACCGCCTGTCCGGGAACAGGGGGGTGAGGTTCTCGAAGTGGGTCTTCTCCTTGGCCGAATCCGGATCCAGCCCCGCCACCTTCTCGACCCGCAACAGAGCGTAGAATTTCTCCTTGTCCTTGGGAGGACGGACCTGGCCCTCGACGTCATCGCCGCTCTGGAGATCAAACCGTCGGATCTGGGACGGCGAGACGTAGATGTCCTCTGGGCAGGGAAGGTAGTTGAACGCCGGCGATCTGAGGAATCCGAAGCCCTCCGGCATCACCTCCAGCACACCCCGGGTGTAGATGGTCCCGCCGGCGTGCAGATTGCGTTGGACGATCTGGAAGATGATCTCCTGACGCTTCAGCGTGCCATAGTTCTCGATCCCGAATTCCCGGGACAGCTCGCTGAGCTGCCCTATTGGCATCGGCTGCAGCTCATGGAGACTGATGGTCCTGGGCTGTATCTCGATGTTGGAGGTTGGGGTGTCCCCTTCCTCGACGCCTGGGTCGGTCGGTTCACCCGGAACCGCCTCGCTCATGGCCACCGGACGAGGCAAGCCCTCCTCGGGCTTGGCCGATGGGATCTCCACCCGGCTCTCCTCCGCCATTTCCGGGGCAGGTTCCTCCTCCTTCTGGACACGTTTACGGGGTGTTCTTGGTTTTGCGGGATCTGAAGACGACTTTGTCGGACGGGGCATGTTGAAGATGGGTTTCGGCGGGGAAGGGCACCCGGAGCCTTCCTTGGGGGCCCAGCTGGGGGAGCCGGGACAGAGAGGCAATCGGCGACTGGCGGAACCAGGTGTGCTTGGGCAACAAGGTGGCTTGGACGCCGACTGGTGCAAGGGTTTTTTGGATCGAGGTGCCTCGGAATGCCCGGTGGACTCCGGGGGGGCGACGCTGGAACGAGGCCGTTCCGCGGGTGGCGCATGCTGCTGGTGGGCTTCCATCAGCAGCGATGGGCCGGCTTTGGATATCCCTACGAGACGCCGAGTCGAGGAAGCTGCTCACGGTAGGATCTGCTCAGGGTCAGACGGGCGCCACTCTGGAGCAGGATCGCATATTCCCCGTGGAACAGGGGTTGGAGTTCGCGGATGCGATGACGGTTCACGATGGTCGTGCGGCTGATGCGGACGAAGGAATCCCCTTCGAGCCTGCGCTCCATCGAGTTCAGCGTCTCGCGCAGGAGGTGGGTGTGGCCTCCGGTGTGGATCTCGACGTAGTTGTCTGCAGAGCCGACCCAGTCGATATCCTGGATGTTGACGAAGAGAATCCTGCCCGCCGACTTGATCGCGATGCGGCCTGTGTTCGCTTCAGTCCTTCCGGGAATCTGGGAGAGGAGGGCATTCAGTTGCGTCGTCAATTCCGGGTTTGCTGGTCGCGAGAGCCTCTCCAACGAGCGGTCGAGGGCGGCCTGGAACCGGTGCCTGTCGTAGGGCTTGAGCAGGTAGTCCACGGCGTTGACCTCGAAGGCCTTCAGGGCGAATTCGTCGTGTGCGGTCACGAACACGATGGCCCTGGGGAGGCTGTCACCGAGATCCTCCACCACGGAGAAGCCAGTCCGGCCTGGAAGATTGATGTCGAGGAAGACGAGGTCGGGCCTGAGCTCGCGGATCGTACGCACCGCTTCGTCACCGTTTGCCGCCTCCCCGACCAACTCCACCCTCGTCTCTTTGCCCAGCAGACCCCGCAGTTTCTCCAGTCCGAGTGGTTCATCATCCACGATGACCACACGGGCCCGGGTGGTGGCGGACGAGATGTCGTGGTGGCTTTGAGGCATCGATTCGATCCTTCGGGAGACTGTTTATCGCAATTCAACACCCATGTGAACCGGATCGCCGAGGAAATCGGCACATGCATCCCCATCTCCACATTGGAAAGGAATCGTCGTCCCGGGCGAGGCAAGGTTCATGTCCTGCATTTCCGCCTTCACCAACCACGGCGTGTTCGGGAAGTCTCGGGGAGGTCCGGCGATGTCCCGGCGAGCAAGGACAGCATGAGCCCATCCACAACGCGCCTCTTCAATACGATTTCACGGAAGCTGGAGACCTTTGAACCCGACTCCGGGGTTGACCCTTCCGGTCGTCCCCAGGTGACCTTCTATTGCTGCGGACCCACCGTCTACGACTATGGTCACATCGGCAATTTCCGCACTTTTGTCCAAGCCGACCTTCTTCGACGGCATCTTGAGTTCCGGGGGTATTCCGTCCGTCACGTCATGAATGTCACGGATGTTGAGGACAAGATCATCCGTCGTGTCCGCGAATCAGGCCAACGGCTTCGAGAGTTCACCGGACGCTACGAGGGCGAATTCCTCGCGGATCTCCGCACCCTGAAGTGTCTGATTCCGACCGTCATGCCTCGGGCGACGGAGTACATATCCCAGATCATCGACTTGATCCTCAGGTTGGAAGGGCGGGGGGTTGCCTATCGAGCGAAAGACGGATCGGTCTATTTCAGCATCCAACGCTACCGCGATTGCGGCTGCCGATATGGTCAGCTCGTCAACATAAACCCGGAAGAACTCAGGGTTGGGGAACGGGTCGCGAGTGACGAGTACGACAAGCAGTCAGTCGCCGACTTCGCCCTTTGGAAGGCCCGGGTGCCAGAGGACGGCGAGGTGTTCTGGGAGAGTCCGTGGGGTCAAGGGCGCCCGGGTTGGCACATCGAGTGCAGTGCCATGAGCATGGCTCTCCTTGGCCCGAGCTTCGATCTTCACGCGGGTGGCGAGGATCTGGTCTTTCCCCACCATGAGGACGAGATCGCCCAGAGCGAGGGGGCCGGTCTTCAACAACCTGGCCGCCCTTTTGTCAGGCATTGGTTCCACGTGGCCCATCTGCTGGTCGACGGCAGGAAGATGAGCAAGTCCCTCGGCAACTTCTTCACCATCCGAGATCTCTTGGCCAAGGGATTCGGTGGTCGCGAAATCCGTCACCTCCTGCTTGGGGCCCATTACAGGGAGACCTTCAACTTCACTGTGGACGGCCTCCTTGCTTCGCGGGCCGCGCTTGCCCGATTGGATGAATGCCTTGGCAAATTGACCGCCGTGGCAGGGGGAGAAATGGTCTCGGGAGACGTCGATGGCCCGTGGATGCGCCAGTTCGTGGCGGCGATGGACGACGACCTGAGCGTCTCGAGGGCATGGGCCGTTGTCTTCGAGTGGGTTCGTGAACAAAACCGTCTGCTCTCGGCCAACCGGCTTTCCGCAAGCGAGGCCGCCAAGGGTTTGGCTTTCTGGCGTGCAGTCGATCAGGTGTTCGGCCTTGGTCACAGGCCGGGAGACGAGGTCCCGGCTGAGGTTCGCAAGATCGCCGGGGAGCGTCTCGAGGCGAAGCGGATCAAGGACTTCGGCCGCGCCGATTCGCTCCGCAACCAGCTGGTTGATCTCGGGTGGTCGGTTGAGGACACGCCAGCCGGGCCGAAGTTCCGACGCCTCTAGGCCTTTGGCCTCCAATTTTTGGGCGCCAATCAGAACCCGAGGCAGGTCCCCCAATGGTCGAGATTCGGAACATTGGTGATTTCGATGATCCAGCTTTGGTTCCCTTCCGTACCATGAGGAGCCAGCTGGACCACCTTGGTGGAGGGGTCTTCGTCGCGGAGGGGGAAAAGATCGTCCGAAGGCTTCTGGATTCCACGCTGGAGGTCGTTTCCATTCTTGTTCCGTCCCGGTGGCGAGAGGTCTTGGAGCCGCTCCTTGCTGGGCGTTCAGAGACGATTCAACTCTTTGTCGGCGAGAAGGATGTACTGATGCGATTGACAGGATTCTCGATGTTCCAGGGCATTCTGGGTCTTGCGAAGGTTCCTCCTTCCGTCGGGTTGGCGGGCTTGATGAAGGGGGAGCGGCCTCCGCTCCTCATGGCGCTGGATGGACTGACAAACGCCGAGAATGTCGGCACATTGATTCGCAACCATGTCGCCTTCGGGGGACAAGGCATCCTCGTAGGAGAGACGTCCTCCCACCCCTACCTCCGGCGTTCGGTCCGATCGTCGATGGGCGCCATCTTCAAGGTTCCCTACCACGAGTCGGTGGATCTCGCCTCGAGCCTCCGGTCCCTGAGAGGTCTGGGGGTAAGATGCCTTGGGGCTGACACTGGGACGGGAGCCAAGTGCATTTGGAGGGTCGATCTGAGGGTGCCGACCTGCGTTGTTTTTGGTGCTGAGGGAGGCGGCTTGCGCCCTGGCGTCCGGGAAGCGTGTGATGACCTTGTAGAGATCCCCATGTATGCCGGGGATGAGTCGATCAACGTCGCCAATGCCGGGGCCGCGATCTTTGCCGAAACACTCCGTCAGCGCCAAATCCTGATCCGAACGTCCGCAGGCTGAGACGGCAGGCTGATCCGCGTCTTGAGCCGACGCGCGTGTCGCGATCCCTCAACCGAGAATGGTCTGAATCCTTCCATGGAGCCTCGTGGAATCGGCCCGGCATGCGATCGGACACAACCACAACAATTTCCTGTGCGGCAGGGGTTTGGACTTGCACGGCAAAGGGGTTCCGCCAG
>CAZZKQ010000031.1:0-14723 GCA_964654875.1 uncultured Verrucomicrobiota bacterium
CACCGTCCGCGGTACCCCTGCTCGTGCGCCTGGTGGGCGCCCCGGAGACCGCCGATGCCGCACGCGCCCAGGGACTCATCGCCCTCACCAAGTCGCCCTCGAAGGAGGCCTGGCAGGCCATCCTCGGCAGCCATGCCCGGGTCCAGCAGACCCGGACGGAGAACAACCTGGCCGAGAAGGCGAGGAACGCCGTGGCCAACGCCACGGTTCTCGACCAGGTCCACGAGGTGTTCGAGACCCAGGCCGCCAAGGCGGATGGACCCGCATCGCTCCTCGCCGAGGGCCTCCTGCTGCGGATGGCCTCGCAGAAGACCGGTTCCCCGGAGGCCCGCGCGGCGGCGTCCAAGTCCGTGGACGAGGGCTGGTCGAAACCCTCCCGCCGGATCCAGATCCTGAAGGCCGCCGCCCAGGTCCGCGATGCCAGCCGGGCCGGACAGTTCGTCGCTGCGCTCGACGACCCCGACCCCCAGGTGGCCAATGCCGCCAAGGACACGATCCAGCGCCTAAAGATCGATCCCGAGAAATTCCGGGCAGAGGCCCAGTCGCCAAAGGTCGCGGACCTCAGCGTCGGTGATGTCATCGAGGCGGTGGGCACCGGATCAGGCGATCCCACCCGCGGCGAACAGCTGTTCACCCAGGTCGGGTGCAACGGCTGCCACACGGTCCGAAAGGAGGACGCATTGAAAGGTCCCTATCTGGGCAGCATCGCCAAGACCTACCGCAGGCCCGCCTTGGCCGAGGCGATCCTGATCCCGAACAAGACCCTCGCCCAGGGATTCGTCGCCAACCACTTCGAGCTGAAGGATGGCACGGAGCTCGACGGCTTCGTCGTCCGCGAGGCAGCGGATGCCGTGACGGTCCGGACCATCACGGCGCAGGAGCAGGTCATCCCGGTCACATCGATCACCCGTCGTGAGAAGCAGCAGAAGTCGCTGATGCCCGAAGGGCTCGTCTCCGGCCTCACCGTCCGGGAACTGTCCTCGTTGATCGACTACCTGGAAGCGCTATCGAGGCAGCCGTGACGGTGCGGACCCGGTGGATGGGCCCGCTGATCCGGGACCGGGTCAGGCGGGTCCCACGAGCCACCACACACCGACACCCACGGCCGAGGCCGCCAACAACCGGAGCAGGTTCCGGTAGTGGAACCCCTCGTGTCCCACGCACCGGGCTCCCCAGGCGATCAGGGCGGTGAACGTCATCATCCCAAGAACGGTCCCGGCGGCAAACGCGAGCAGGTAGGTGACCGCGGACGAGGCGGTCGGCAGGGCCAACGCCGGGAGGACTCCGAGAAAATGGGAACTTCCAGCGAGGCCGTGGAGCGTGCCAATCCCCATGGCAGCGTGCGGGTGTCCTTGTCGCGCGGAATCATGGTCTCCATGCGAATGGGAGTGCACATGCAGGTGGGCATGGGTCTCGCCGTCATGGGTATGGTGGTGGGAGTGGATGTGGAGTCGGGCGGCCTGCCGAAACCCCCAGAGCCCGATTCCGACCAGCATCGCCCCCACCAGACGTTCACTCCATCCCGAGATCGCCTCCAGGGGCAGCGTCTCCCGAAGTCCTAGGGCCGCCAGGCCCACCAGGGCCACGCCTGCGGAATGCCCCAGGCCCCAGCGCAACCCCATCCGCCACGCGCCGGAATGGGAGCGGGCCACCAGCGGCGCCACAGCCGCCAGATGGTCCGGTCCCGACCAGACGTGGAGAAACCCCGCGCCCAGGCCGAGAATCGGAATCAACATGACCTGAGGATGGGGGCCGAGGTCACCCGGGGCAATCGTCGGCTTGATCCGCCCAAGTCCGATTTTCGACACCGGGATTCAGAAATCCCATCCATCAGGATCTTCATCATCTGAAGCCGGTCGAATCCAGGGACACGGTGCCGATCCAGGCGGACAGCCGACACGAAACCGCCACCTTCAGGGACCGGAACAGCACCCGGACCCAGGGCGAGACAGGCCTGATGGGGGTCGGCGAGGTTCGTCATGGGGCTACCGACCCGGCATCGATCCTCCCAGATCAGCCTTTTTTGCCGTGACGGAACACGAGGAGGTTTCCGGCCAGGGCTCTCGTGTGTTCATCGGCGGCCGGGTTTCCGGCAAGGCCCCTCAGCTGATCCGTCTCTTCCCCGAGCAGCCGATAGCCCCGGGCCGCCATGAGATCGATCCAGTACTCGGGCGGCTGTTCGTTGAAATGGCCATCCCCCCCCTGGCCTTTCGGTGCGGCACTCATCACCACGAGGTCGGAATGACGCGTCAGGGTATCAAGGAACGTCCCCGCCTTCTCAGGTCGCAGATGCTCGGCCACCTCGAATGACCAGACGAGATCGAACCGCCTGCCGAGATCGAGGGGGATCTCAAGGTCATGTCGTTGGACACGTCCCGCGTTGGGGTTCCTCGAGATGGCGAGGGCCGATCCCTCGACACCCATCGCATCGAGGCCTCTCTCCACAAAGAACGCCAGGGAACCGCCTGTGCCGCATCCGACATCCAGGACGGATCGCGGATGGAACCGTGCCAGGACCGTCTCCAGCACGGCAACGGGACGCAGGGAGCACATCCCCATCTCCCATTCCTCGACGAAGATGCTGTTGCCTCGGGCACGAAGCATCAGCCGCCGGAGCTTCGCCCATTGAAGAGTGCCGAAGAGCCACAACCCCGTGGCAACCAACTCCATCCGCGGATGATTCAAGAGTGCGCTTTTGGCGGCTCCCTTCAGACTCATCGCCGCAGCCTGTTGCTTTGAAGAAGGCCCGTAAACTGGATTCTTGAGGGGGACTCGCAGCGACCCAATCCGGGATGAATCCGTGTCCGACAGGGAGCCCGCTCACCCAAGCGGAGACCCTCAGGTGTCCATGGCGCCGATCTGATGGTTCGCCTTGCGGAGCTTCGCCGAGAGCAGAAGGGCCAGGTTCCTCAGGAGAAGGATCTGGATCTCCGGGTGGGTGGTTCCAAGCCGGTCAAAGTCCTCCCGGGTGAGCAGATCGCAGTCGACGTCCGTTTCAGCGGTCACCATGGCGGAACGGGGCGACTGGTCGAGCAATGCCATCTCTCCGAAGACCATCCCGGGGCCGAAGGATCCAAGGCGACGAGGGTGTTCCCCCTGGATCGGCAGAGAGATCACGACCTGTCCCTTCACCAGCAGGAACAGCTCACCAGCAGGGGCGCCGATCTCGAGGATCACCTCCCCGGTTCGGAACGATCGCCTCCGGAGAAGTTCCCTCACCCTTGTCTGCTGCACTGCGGTGAGGCCTGCCAACAGGGGGAAATCGCACAGCTCTGCCCCAACCTCGGCCCTCCCGGAAGGCAGCTCGCGCGCCAGCACCCGATTCTCACACCACTCCAGGGCACGATCGAGATCCTCAACCGAATGGAACAGGCGCTCGAATCCATCCGGCATACGCCCCTTCATGACCCGCCGAAGATGCGGGAATCGGGCGACATGCGTGAAGACCACCGGATGACCGATCGGATCGAGGCAGGCAATCAGGTCGTGCAGAAGTCTGCAGGCACACTCGTTGATGCCGACGACATGCTTGAGGTCGAGGATGGAGGCCTCGCCGTGGGATGAATCCTTCACCAGGTGCCCAACCACAACCTCCACGGACGAGAACGTGAGGTGTCCCTGGAGCTGGTAGACACGGATTCCGCGCGCGCATCGCTGCAGGATCTCGAGCTCTCGCTCCGATCGGGCACGGCTCGAGGTGACGTCGAGGGCGGTGAAGCTGAGTCGGATCACCGAACGGACCTCGTGGGGATTGTTGAACAGATGAAGATCGAAATCCCGGGAGAGGTCATCGCAGACCGCAAGTCCCCGGACACTGTTTCCCCGGATGTCGAGCCTCGGCGAGAAGACTCCGATCCCAAGTTGTCCAGGCAGCACGGCAATGACCCCGCCGGCGACCCCGCTCTTGGCCGGCATCCCGACCCGGTAGAGCCATTCCCCGGCATAGTCATACATGCCACAGGAACCCATGACGCCCAGGACGCTTTCGACATATTCCCCCCGGATGGCCCTCCGGTGTGTGAGCGGGTTGATCCCTCGGTTCGCAAGGGTGGCCGCCATCACGGCGAGATGCCGACAGGTGACCGAGACCGAGCATTGTCGGAAATACTGGTCCACGACGGGATCGGGGTCCTGGGACAGAATCCCAAAGTTCCGGAGCATGTGTCCAATGGCCCGGTTTCGGTGTCCGGTCTCGGACTCGGATCTGTAGACCGTCTGATCCATCGCGAGGGCTTCCCCCGCAAAGGCCGACAACATCTCGAGGACCCGGTTCCAGCGGATTTCAGGATTCTTGCCAGCCACGAGCCCAGCCGAGGCGATCGCACCGGCATTGATCATCGGATTCCTCGGCCTCCCGGTCCCGGGTTCGAGACTGATCGCATTGAATGCATCGCCCGTCGGCTCGACGCCCACTTTCCTGAGAACCTCGCCACGGCTGTTGTCCTCAAGGGCCAGTCCATAGACAAAAGGCTTGGAGATCGACTGGATGGTGAAGGCCTGTCGGGTATCCCCAGCCTCGTAGACCTGGCCACCGGCGGTGACCAGACAGATCCCAAACCATTCTGGATCCGCCTTGGCCAACTCGGGGATGTAGGTGGCCACCTCCCCATCCTGGACCGCCCGGTGCCGGGCATGCAGGTCGTTGAGATAGGTCTGGAGCGGTGAGATGATGGGCGAGGGGGTGTTCATCGGATCAGGGGATCGGGACCTCGCCGAGACCCTCCTGGAAACTCGTCATGGAATCGTGCGGGGGTCGAGCCCCGGACTGGGTTTCAAGGGACCGAATCGATCGGGACGGGGCCAGTTCGGGGCGACGGAACGGTCGGTGGAGCAGGCCGGCAAAGAAAAAGGCAGGCCCTGGGCCTGCCTTGGATGACGTGTGTTGGAATTCCAACACGGGGCTAAGTTACGCGGACTTGGCCGCACCCTCGGCGGAGGACCGACGTCCCCGCTTCTCGGTTCTTGCCGACTCCTTGGACGCCTCTGGTGTCGGGGCCGCCGGCGCCTCAGGCGGGGGAGTGGTGCTCTTGACCGCGATCTTCAGGCTGCAGCGAACCTCGGGATGGAGCCGGAGCTCCACTTCGTGATCCCCAGTCGCGTGGATCGGCTTCTCGAGGTGGATCTTCCGCTTGTCGAGGGCCACGTCGAGCTGGGTCTTGAGGGCATCAGCCACGGAGCCGGACGTGATCGAGCCGAACATCTTGCCATCGTCGCCCGTCTTGACCAGGAGGGTGAGCGTGACCTTGTTGAGGCTCTTGGCCAGCTCGGTCATCGAGTTGAGCTCGTGGGCTTCCCGCTCCGCACGACGACGCTGAAGGTTCTCGATCCACTTCCGGTTGCCGTGGGTGACAGGGACGGCGAGGCCGCCCGGGATCAGAAAATTGCGGGCGTAGCCAGAGGTGACACTGACATGGTCCGACTCGGCGCCCAGGCCGACCACGTTCTTGATGAGGATGACTTCGGTTTTCGACATACGATGACTGGTTCAGGTGGGAAGAGATTCAGAATGGGACATCGTCCTCCTCGGGAGGCGGTCCATCGGAAGTGGGAGGCTCGGCGGGACCCGCGGGACGGGACGGGGGCCGGCTCGGCGCTGCGGCACCCTGGCCCCCCTCGGCGCGACCACCGATGAATTGGAAGTTCTCCATGACCACCTTGAGCGCGCTGCGCTTCTGGCCGGTCTGCTTGTCGTCCCACTGGTCAAGCCGGAGACGGCCCTCGACGAACAACGGGTTGCCCTTCCGGAGATACTGGCCGATCAGCTCGGCCTGTTTGCCCCAGGCATCGACGTCCAGAAACGTGACCTCCTCCTTGGTCTCGCCGGTTTCCGACTTGTAGGATCGGTTCACAGCAAGACCCAGGCGGGCGACTGCGGTCCCCTTCGGAGTGTACCGCAGCTCAGGGTCCCGGGTCAGATTGCCCAGTAGAATCACCTTGTTGTAGCTGGCCATGGGTGGAGGTGCGGAAGGACCGCATCAAGTTCAGGCTTCGACGGGAGCCGCGACAAACTTCGAGGCCGCCCCGAACTGGACGCGGTAGACCTCCGGAACATGGACGAACTTGCTCTGGAGCGCCGTGATCACCGTCGGCGTGGCCTCGAACACGACGTTCACGAAATGTCCACCCGTCACCTTCTTGTCGGTGACCCGGGCAAACGCCTTCTTGTCCATCTTCTGGACGGTTTCGACCTTGGCGCCCGACCCGGCGAGGAGGCTCTTGACCTTCTCCACCACGTCGTTCAGGCCCTCCTCCCGGCCGGCGAGATCGAGGATGAACAGACCTTCGTAACGTTTCACTGCGATTTCCTTTCTCGGTTCGTGGAATCTTTCGGGGAGACCGACCCGGAACCGTTGTAGCGGTTCATGGCCTGCATCACCCCATCGACCAACCAGCATTCCACCTGCTGGAAGGCCCTTGCCAGAACTTCGTTCAGCACAGGCTGTTCGACATCAGAGACGTCGCCCAGCACATGGTCCGTAATATTACGCCGATCCTGCCTCGGTCGCGCAATCCCTACTTTTAGTCGGGGATAGTCACGCGTGCCCAGCACCTGTTCGATCGATTCAAGACCATGATGGCCACCGGGGCTTCCCCCGGGACGCAGTCGCAGGGCTCCCAGCGGCAGGTCGGCATCGTCGACCAGGACCAGGATGTGGACCGGCGGCACCTTGAAGAAGGAGCCGAGCCGGGCCACGGCCTGGCCGCTGGCGTTCATGAAGGTCTGCGGCTTGCAGAGGGTCACTCTGCGTCCCGCGACTCGACATTCGGCAATCTCGGAAAAGAACTTGGACTCCATCCGCCACGATCCCCGCCAGCCTTCGGCCAACCGGTCCGCCAACATGAAGCCGGCGTTGTGACGTGTGTTCCGGTATTCGGGACCCGGATTCCCCAACCCCACGATGAGCGAATGATCCTGCATCGCGGACACGGAGGACTCGGCAACCCGTCAGGGCAACCGAGCCGGGGCAGCTACTTCTTCTTGTCGGCAGCCGGCTCTTCCTTCTTCTCCTTGATCATCTCAGGCTGCTTCGCAGCCTCACCCGCGGCGGGGGCCGCAGTGGCTTCGGCAGCCGCCTCGGTCACCGGCGCCGCCACCGCAAGGACAGGGATCTTCTTGTCACCCAGGAGCTCGACACCGGGCGGTGCAACGATTTCGCCGATATGAAGCGTCTCACCCACCTTCATGTGGGTGACATCGACATTGATCTGCTCAGGGAGATCCTTCGGAAGGCAGCGGACACGAATCCGGAACCGCACGTGCTCCAGGGTCCCACCCCCATTCTTCACACCGTCCGGGACGCCCACGGCCTCGACGGGGACCTCGATCGACACCTTCTCGTCGGCCTTCACCTCGTGGAGATCCAAGTGGAGGACCTTCCCGGAGAGAGGATGGTGTTGAACATCCTGGACCAACGCCAACCGGGCAGGCTTCGAGTCCCCTTCGACGGTCAGGTCGACGAGGATGATCTCGGTGTGCGCCTTGTGGACCAGTTCGTCGAACTGCTTGGCGTCGATCTCGAGATTCTGCGGGGGGTTGTGCCGTCCGTAGATGATGGCCGGAATGCGGCCGCCGCTTCGGATCTTGCGGGCGCCCTTGCGGCGCGTCTGGGTGCGCGGTGAAGCGCTGAGTGCGAGTGATTTCATGTCGGTCGTATCTGCGGCGACCAGATCAGCTGGTACGCCCGCCCTTAAACTCGAACAGGGACGTAACGCTGGAGTTCTGGTGAATGCGCTTGATGGCCTCACCCAACAACGGCGCCACGGACAAGGTCGTGACGTTTACCCCGGGATAGACGGGGCGGAGGACCGTATCGGTCGTGATCAATTCGTCAATCGGAGAATTCTTGATCCGCTCGACACCGAGGTCGGTCAGGAGCGCATGGGACACACAGGCGATGATCTTCTCCGCGCCCCGCGACTTCAACAGGGCCGCCGCGCTGGTGAGGGTCCCCGCGGTCTCCGTGAGATCGTCGACCAGCAGGACGTTCCGTCCGGCGATGTCGCCGATCACCGCCGTGGCCTCCGTCTCGGTCGGACTTTTTCGACGCTTCGCCACGATCGCCAACTCGGCATCCAGCCGCTGCGCGTAGGCATAGGCCATCTTGATCCCGCCGACATCCGGGCTGACCACGACCAGGTTTTCGAGATTCTTCTTGAGCAGGTACTCGTAGATGACCGGTGCCGCGTAGAGGTGGTCGACCGGGATGTCGAAGAAGCCCTGGATCTGCTGGGCGTGCAGATCCATCGTGAGCACCCGATTGGCCCCCGCCGCCACCAGTAGGTTCGCCACGAGCTTCGCCGTGATGGCCACACGGGGCTGATCCTTCCGGTCCTGTCGGGCATATCCGTAGAAGGGCATCACGGCCGTGATCCGGCTCGCGCTGGCCCGACGAAAGGCGTCCATCATGATGAACATCTCCATCAGGTGCTGGTTCGCCGGAGGGCTGGTGGACTGGACGATGAAGATGTCCTGGCCCCGAACATTCTCGTCGATCTTCACGAACGTCTCACCATCCGGAAACGTGCTGACGGTGCATTTCCCGAGAGGGACGTCGATGCCGTCACAGATGGACTGCGCGAGTGCGATGTTGGCAGTGCCGGAGAAGATCTTCACGCGAATGGGAGGATGGGCCGATCGGGAAAAAATGAGAGGCCGTCCCGACGAATCCAACATCGGGGACAGGCCACGAGGCGCGACGGTAACAACCGACCCCACCCGGGCAAGGTCGATTTGTCCCCGGGTGGCTGCAGGAGCGGATCCGGGATTCCCGGGACTGAAAGCCCGCTCCAGTTCTCCCTTCCGAGCCCCTCCATGCCGGGATAGCATCCAAGCGTGCTGTTGACGCCGCAGGAACTGTCCGACCTCGCCGGACTCCGACACCGCTCACCCCACTCGATCCTGGGTCTCCATCCGCTCGGGGACGGCACCGGCCTGGTGGGTCGGGCGTTCATGCCCGGGGCCACCCGGGTCGAGATCACCCCCGTCGTCAAGGACGCGGGACCCACCTTCGAGCTGGGTCTGATCTCGGAGGCAGGCGTTTTCGAGGGCCAGACCCCCGAGGCCAGGGCGGTCTATGCCTATGACCTGAGGGTCACCTGGCCGGACGGAAGCCGCAGCCAGGGTCGGGACCCCTACTCCTTCTGGCCCACGGTGGGTGAGACCGACCTCTTCCTGTTCAACGAAGGCAATCACCAACGCCTTGCAGACATCCTTGGGTCCCACATGCGGACGCTCGATGGAGTCCCGGGCGTCTCCTTCGCGGTCTGGGCGCCCAATGCCCGACGGGTGTCGGTCGTCGGTGACTTCAACCAGTGGGATGGTCGACGGCACCTGATGCGGCAGCTCGGTTCCTCGGGGGTCTGGGAGATCTTCATCCCCGGGATCGGTGAGGGAGCCCTCTACCAGTATGAGATCCTGGATGCGCACGGTGCTCTGAAGCTGAACACCGACCCGTTCGGTTTCCATTTCGAGCAGCCGCCGAAGCATGCCTCCGTGGTCTGGAACAACCGGAAGTTCCAATGGAGCGACGCCGACTGGATGCAGCGTCGGAGGTCCTCGAACCCGCTGCGGTCCCCGATGAGCATCTACGAGATCCATCTGGGATCGTGGAAACGGAAGAGCGCCTGGGAATCCCTGTCCTATCGGGAGCTCGCGAAACCCCTCGTGGAGTACCTCCGGCAGACCGGATTCACCCACGTCGAGTTCCTCCCGGTCGCGGAGCACGCCTTCTTCCCCAGCTGGGGATACCAGGTCACCGGGTTCTACGCCCCGACCAGCCGCTTCGGGACCCCGGACGACTTCCAGTACCTGGTCAATGAGCTGCACCGCGCGGGTTTCGGGGTCATCGTCGACTGGGTCCCGGCCCACTTCCCTCGGGATGGATGGGCGCTGGCCCGATTCGACGGCACGGCACTCTACGAGCATGCCGACCCCCGGCAGGGCGCCCATCAGGACTGGGGCACGCTGATCTTCAACTACGGCCGTCACGAGGTGCGGAACTTTCTGAGCGCGAACGCCCTGTTCTGGTGCGAACGATTCCACATTGACGGGCTCCGGGTGGACGCCGTCGCCTCCATGCTCTACCTCGACTACTCCCGCAAGGAGGGCGAGTGGATCCCGAACAAATACGGCGGACGGGAGAATCTCGATGCGGTCGAGTTCCTGCGATCGGTCAACCACCTCGTCGGAACCGAACATCCTGGCGTGGTCACCATCGCCGAGGAGAGCACCGCGTGGCCCATGGTCTCGCGTCCGCCATGGGTCGGCGGACTCGGATTCACCCTCAAGTGGAACATGGGATGGATGCACGACACCCTTGGTTATTTCCGACGCGAGACGATCCACCGGAAGTATCACCAGAATGATCTGACCTTCGCGATGCTCTACCACTTCCAGGAAAACTTCGTCCTGCCGCTGTCGCATGACGAGGTGGTCCACGGGAAGGGTTCCCTCCGGCGCCGGATGCCGGGCGACGACTGGCAGGGGTTTGCGAACCTGCGGACCCTGTTGGGATACCAATGGCTGTTCCCTGGAAAGAAGCTGCTCTTCATGGGTGGGGAGTTCGGACAGACGCACGAGTGGAATGCCAATGCCGCGCTCGACTGGTCCCTGCTCGATTCCGGCCCCTTCCATCTCGGCACCAAGAGATGGGTCTCCGACCTCAATGCCCTCTACCGACGGGAGCCGGCGCTGTGGCACGGGGACTACGAGCGGGACGGGTTCTGGTGGGTCGATTGTGGCGACCACGAGAACAGCGTTCTCACCTTCGTCCGCCACGCCTCCGTCGAGGGCCACCCCGGCACCCACCGCCACCTCCTCGTGATCCTCAACCTGACGCCGGTGCCCCGGCCACGATATCGGGTGGGCCTGCCGCTCGCGGGACACTGGGATGAGCTGCTGAACAGCGATGCCGGCCTCTATGGAGGGAGCGACCTCGGCAATCCGCTGGGCGTCGACACCGAGCCCTACGCCGTCCACAACCAGGGTCACTCCGCCGAGTTCACCCTGCCTCCGCTCAGCGTCAGCGTCTTCGGCCACCGCGGCTGAGGACCTCGGGACCCTCATTCCAAGGGCAACCGGGCGACAGCACGCAACAATCCGTCGGCAACCACCACGGTTGCTGGCACCGGAATGGGATCCTACCCTGCGCTCTCTGTGCCAAAGACAGCCCGCCTCCCCCGTGTCTCCCCCGCCGCCTCCGGTGGGGAGGCGGCACTCTGGCGCGCGGTGGGAGCGCGATGGCGACAGCTGTTCGGGGACTTTGCGCGTCTCGGATTGAGCTTCGAATGGCACGAGGTGCCCCCGGATGCCGAGGTCGACTGGGCGCCCAGCTTCCATCCCGATGCCGTGGAACTGTGCCTGAACCTTGCAGGAACCGCCGAGGTCTCCGCCGCGGGGAAGACCCTCCGGCTCGAACCCTGGACCGCCGGATTCTATCGACAGGGACGCCCCGGCCTCGAAGCCCGTCGGCTGCCCGGTGCCACCCATCATTTCATCACCGTGGAATTCGCACCCGAATTCCTGTCGAGACATCTCCACAGATCGACCGAGGACCTCCACCCCCTGATCCGCAAGGCCATCGTCGGAACCCCATCCGAAGCCATGGTGGCCACCCCCGAGTCGATCAACGTCCGCCAGCGGGAACTTGTCCTCAGCCTCCGCCAGCCACCCGTCCTGGCCAGCGCCCAGGACCTCTGGTTCCAGGCCAAGGCCATAGAGCTGATGGGCGAGTTCTTCTTCCAGCCGGCCTCGACCGAGGAGCTGTTCTGTCATCGGCACCAGCGCGTCGCCCGCGACCGCGTCGACCGCGTGATCTCGATCCTCAAGGAACGGCTCACCGATCCACCCCCCCTGGAGGAGATCGGCAGACAGGTGGGCTGCAGTCCCTTCTACCTGAGCCGGACCTTCTCCAAGGAGACCGGCCAGACCATTCCGCAGTACCTCCGACAGCTTCGCCTCGAACGGGCCGCGGACCTGCTCCGGAGTGGGTCCTTCAACGTCACCGAGGCTGCGACCGAGGTCGGCTACAACAGCCTCAGCCACTTCAGCCACGCCTTCCACCAACACTTCGGATGCTGTCCCGGACTCTATCCCATGGCCACCCCGACCCAGAAGGCTGCCTCCGAGGGCTCAGAACGCTGACCCAAGCCACATCAGGAACCGGGCGGTCCGGTTGAACCACCAGCCAAGGGCCGTCCACGGCGTCACCCTGCCGGTCAGCCAGGGAAGGGTCAAAAGCAGCACCAGCACGTTGCCCAGCCAGATCAGCACCCCCGATACAATCCAGCCCTCGACATCGATATCGGGCTGTTTCACCCGGAGGATGTGGACCGTCAGGGTCACGTGGAACGAGTAGGTCACGCCAAGGCCAAAATGGAACCAGGGCTGGTGGGCCTGCCAGTGGCCAAAGTGGCTGCCCACTCCCCAGAACGCGGCCCACAGCAGCGCGTACAACGGGATGAAGTACGGAGCCAGGACGATGAAGGCGTTGCTCTTGCTCACCACGACCGATCCCCCGTTCGAGGTGGCACGGAACGACTTCACCCGTCCCCCGCACACCCACGCTGATAGCGCATGGGTCAGCTCATGGCCCACCACATAGATCCAGAGCGGCTTGGGCAGCATGAGGAAGACCACAAGCCACGCGGCGGCTCCGCCAAGCACCGAGACCCAGAACAGCGACGACCCGACGGACACTCGGATCAGGACGACCAGCGCCCAGGTGGCGCCAACAGACCACGGCAGGAGCGCGAGTCCGAACAGGATCCGCCACAGGAGCTGGAGGAGATGCGACATGGCCGAGGCTCAGGAACCCGGGGCAGGATGGCTGTCGAGGGTTGAGGGTTGAGAGTCGATCCCCAGGGACGCAGCCCAGAAGCCGACGGGGCGCGCAGTGCCCTGCTGGACCTGGGTGCGAGGCACCCAACAAGACGATATCACAGCCTCGTAGACACGGGATCCAGACCGATCCTTGCCACCCTGGAAGGCCATCTCATCCATAACGGTCCGGTGACACCAGACCCAGATCGAACGACGGCCGATCACCCGCCAGCAGCTCCGACACCAGCCGGCCGGTGATGGGCCCCAGGCTCAGCCCCATCATGGCATGACCGGTCGCCACGACGAGGTTGCCGACCCGGCGACTCCGCCCCAGGTAGGGCAGTCCGTCCGGTGAGCATGGCCGGAGGCCTCGCCACGGCCGGATGCCGTCGAAGTCCCCGGGCTCATACGCCGGGAAATACCGGACCGCTGCCTTGACGATGCCCCGGACCCGCCGCTCCGTGATGTCCTCGTTCAGGCCCGCGATCTCCATGGTCCCACCGAAGCGGAGGCTTCCACCCATCGGTGTCACCGCCACCCGCGCCTCGGTCAGGATCGAGCACAGCTCCGGGAGCTGCCGCGGCCGGGGGAGCGTCAGGCTGTACCCCTTGCCTGCCTGCATCGGGATCGACAGTCCGAGACCCGCACCCAGCCGTGACGACCACGATCCCCCCGCCAGGACGAGTCGTCCGACCGGGATCTCCCCGGCGGTCGTCTCGAGTGATCGGACCCGATCCCGCTCGCGACGGACACCGGTCACCTCGGAACCCCAGAGGAACCGGACTCCCAGCCGGCCACACTCCTCGCGCACCGCTCCCATGAACCGGTATGGCGACAGGTGACAGTCCTTCGGAAAGAACACCGAACCCGCGACATCCATGGTCACCGTTGGATCCATCGCGGCGGTCTCCTTTGCCCCGAGAACCTGCGCGGGAACTCCCAGCGCCTCCGCCTTCGCCGCAGATGCAGCCTCCTCCTCGAGCCCATGCTCCGTCCGACACAGCATCAGGAGCCCCCGCTGCACGAGGCCGAACCCGTCCGGCAACTCCGATGCCAGCCGCTCGTACTCCGAACGGCTGGCGAGATGGAGATCCCTCAGCAGTGGCGAGGCGGCGCGGACATGGCCCGCCGTCGACGCCCGGATGAACCGCCAACCCCAGGCGAGGAGTTCGGGATCCAGGCGCGGCTTGATGTAGAAGGGGGATTCGGGATTCCACATCCAACGGAATCCCAATGCCACCATCCCCGGCGCCGCCAGCGGCACGAAATGGCTTGGAACCACCATCCCTGCGTTCCCGAACGAGCATCCATCCCGATCCTCCGCCTGCCGATCGACCACCGTCACCGGCATTCCTCGCCGGGCACAATACAGCGCCGAACAGAGGCCGATGATGCCGGCACCCAGGATCACCACATGGGAGGAATCGGACATGCCTGCCGAGGATGGCGGGCTCCCCGCCACGAAGGAAGCCGAAGACTCGTCGAGACCGGACTTGTCTCGCCCGAGGACTCGGACCAACTCTTGCCCATGACTCGCCGCTCCTTCCTCCAGTCAGGCACCGCCGCGGTCGCATGGTCCGCGGCCGCCACCTACATTCCCACCACCTTCGCCGCCGCCGAAAAGCCGCTCCGCGTCGGCCTCATCGGCACCGGCTGGTATGGCAAGTGCGACCTCTTCCGCCTCATCCAGGTCGCGCCTGTCGATGTGGTCTCACTCTGCGATGTCGACAAGCGGATGCTCTCGGAGGCCGCCGACCTCGTCTCCCAGCGCCAGAAATCCGGGAAGAGACCCCGCACCTATGGCGACTACCGCAGGATGCTCGCCGAGAAGGATCTCGACATCGTCCTGATCGGCGCCCCCGACCACTGGCACGCCCTGCCCATGATCGAGGCCTGCAAGGCA
>CAZZKQ010000032.1:0-14559 GCA_964654875.1 uncultured Verrucomicrobiota bacterium
AAATCCCCTGGGCCTTGGTCTTCGCCTTGCTCAATGCCGGCAGGAGCATGCCGGCAAGGATGGCAATGATGGCGATCACCACCAGCAGTTCGATCAGGGTGAAGCCGGTGGACCGGCGATGGCGGGAGGAAGACATGAAGGTACAAGACATGGCGGAAAACTCCTTTCTGACGGGAATGGTGTTTCCTTAACACGTGGACGCAGAGCGAACAAGGCCGGGTAGGGTCAGCACCAAGATCTGCCTCCCATCGCAGTCCCGGCCTATGGGTTGGGTCCGCTCTACGATGGGATCTGTGTCCGGGAACGCGGCTTTCTGATCCATGCGCCAGGCCCCATCCGTCGGGTCGTCGTCGAGAAACAGGCGGTCCGTTTCCTGACTCAGGGTTGGCCCACAGCACCCTGGCGTGTCCTGGTCCACGCGCTAAGGCGTCCGCCCGAAATCTGGATCGGTTCCCGATCGGTCGAGATCCAGGCCCCGCATCGGTCTGGCCCAGCCACTGGAACGCGGGTGCTCGAGCTGGATCATCCCGAGGACTTGAGATGCGTCACCGACTGACTCCGTCGCCTAGCGGTTCAGGGTGTGGGTGCCACGCGGAGAAACCGTCGATCGACCGAAGTCGGCGACAGCGTGACGAAGGGCGTCGAGTTTCCAAAGGTTCCAGGAATCCAATCGTTCCAGGTCTTGAGGTCATGGGAACTCTGCACGGTGAATCGTCCAGGCAGGGCACCCGTGATCCGGAGTTGCAAGTCCGTCGGGTTGATGGGGTCGAGTTGGAGTCGAGGTTCCGTGTCATGCCAGACCGCAAACCCGAGCGATTCACAGGTATCGACCGTGTAGAAGCCACCGCCTACGCCGAGGTCGTTCCCGTTCCAGGCCAGCGACAAGACAGGCCCGTCCCAGATCCGTCCTGGTGAGGTATCCCACACCTGGTTGCGGAGAATCATCAGGTTGGTCGCATTGAGGTGCCGAAACACGCCGCCGACAGCGAGGTGACCCGTCTCGGAGACCGCCAACGCCCGGACCGATCCCGAGGCGACACCACCTGCGATTGCATTCCAGGACGATCCCATCCATTCGGCGAGTCGGGGGCAGGGTTGGCCGTCGACCTCTGTGAACTCGCCGCCAGCAAGGAGCCGATCGCCAACCGCCATCAACACGTGGACCATGCCATTGAAACTTCCGAGCCGTTGTCGACCGGATGGAGTGTCGAGGATGCACAGGTGTTGTGGGCCCTTCGGAAGGGTCACTGCAAAGACCGGACGGCCATTCCAGAGCGTCACTGCCGTGATGGGTGTGTTGGTGGAGAGGACGGCTCCACCGGGAAGCGTGGAATCGAGAATCTCCCATTGGGACTTGGTCCACGACCAAACAGCCCACGGCAGAGTGGCGTCCCGGAGATCGACGCCCGCGATGATTGCGCCTCCGGAATCCGCGGCGATCTGACGGACGCTGAGCGGATGCGGTGGTGTTGCAATGCGCCAGTTCCCATTGGTCCATTGGGAGAGCACATTGATCGTTCCCCCAGTGGTGGCCTCGATGGCTTGCACGGGGCTCCACAGCGAAGGGCCCCCTGCGGTCACGAGGGTCGCCGACTGGAATCCGGACCAGGCTCCACCGTCCCAGAGTCCCACCATCTTCCGACCGGTCGCGGTCGACAGGGTGACGGCGAATCCAGCGGTGACGGAGGCCACCCGGGTGCTGGAGGCCCCGACGGCGTTGAGACCGGCGTTGAGAGGAGTCCAACGGATCCCGTCGTGGTGCCACAGGATCTGGGCGGTGGGCTGGTACAGGGCACGGTTGGTATGGCTACCGACAGCGAAGAGTTCCTGACCCCGGACCTGGAGGGAGCGGATGGGAGCTGCTTCGTGACCGAGCACCGGAGTCCACCAGGAGCCATCGAATCGTAGGATCGAATAGGTGTTGGTACCGTAGCCTTCGGTGATGCGGAAGATGCCGTGTACCAGCAAATTGGTACCCTGGACGGCCAGCCCGGTCGCAGTCACCTCCGCGGCTGGAAGGGTCCAGGGCTCCCATCCCGAAGAACGGAGACGAAAGAGGGCGCCTGGGGTTGGGAATCCTGCGGAGACTAGGGTGCCGTTCCACCAAGTGATAGCAGCGCCGCTTTTCCCGGCGATGTCGTGTCGCCCCACAGCTTTAGGAGGAGCGGGTGCCCCGCCAATCAGGGTTTTGGACACTTCGGTCCAAGGACCGCCATCGGATCGCCACAGCGTCCGAGGCTGGTTGAGACTCTCGTGGAGGACGAAGGTGGTGGAGCCTGCGAGGAGGAGATTGGCCTTGGAGGTGGCGGGGGCTCCGGACCCTAGGGATTCCCAGGCCGCACCCGTCCAAACCGCCGCGTTGGTGGCCCTGACGTTGCCGAGGTTGGTGAAGGTTCCGCTGACAACAACCTGGTTTCCCATGACCGCGATGGCTGCAACCGTGGCCGGGGTCGTGAGATGCCAGGGTTCCCAGGTCGCACCGTTCCAGCGCACCACCCCACCCCGGCTGAGGCCTGCGAGCACATCATCACCCTGTGTCGCCAGACAAAGCACCTGCTGGCCGGCTGGACCGGGCAACAGCGGTTCCCAACGCTGGCCATCCCACCGACAGACATCCGCCTCGGCACCTCCGACGAAGGTCCGAGGACCCTCGGCACAGAGAATCACTCGACCGCTGGCATCGAACGCAAAGGCGGACGGGATTTGTTCCGCCGAGAAGGTCCGCCAGAGCCGACTCTCCCAATAGCCCTCGCTCTGGGCGGACACGGTTGCGAACAGTCCCAGAAGGGCAATCAGCCACTGTGGCGCCGCAAGCCATCCTTGGGACATGATCTCCAAGAGTCGGCAGCCGAGTTCGTATTCTCAACCCTCAAGACGTCCCCCTTTGCGAGCGGCCAGGAGCCTTGGAATCCATAGTCTGGTCCCATATCAGCGCAAATAGCCCAGCCAGATGACCTGGCCCCGGCTCGATGCCACAGCGGATTGAGGTTGAGCTTAAATGGCCTTCGTCCCCACCCGAGTTCAACGCTCAAAACTCCCCTGTGGTTCCGGTCGGGATCATCCTCTCACGCCAATCTTTGAAATGGTGGGGGATCGTGCTGGTCGTCGTCAGATCCCAGACCGAGGTCCGCATTTGGCGCAGGGCCAGAACCGACAGGATCTCTCCTGAGATCCAACCCGTCTCCATCGAGTACAGGCTCCATCCCACATCGGCATCGCTGCCCCAATAGTCCCACCGACCGTAGTCAAATCCCCGAAACCAGCCTCCATCGAGCTGCGGCTGGGATTCGCTCCGGACTTGGATACGACACAGAAACCGCGCAAGCCGATCCTCTGCATCCTGATACATCGCCTCGCCCGTTGCCGCAGCAGCCTCATGCAGCCCAACCAGTGCGAAGTTCGCCGTGTAGAGAAGGTCCGTGTTGGGGTCCCCGTTCGCCTGGATGAGCGTGGTCTCCGCCGTGCCGTATGCCGCGTTGCTGGTCGGCCCCTGCCGGATCTTCGTGAGGATCGCCCCGCTGTGATCCATGTCGCCGGTCAGATCCAATGCCACCCGCCGTAGCCATTCCCGATGTTCCGGGGTGTCCTCAAGCCGGACCAGCCACGCAAGAGGCAACAGCATCCGGGCTCGTTCCTGATTGAACTGGTCGTTCGTCGCCGACCACCCCTGCGGATAGACTTCCATCAGTCTCCGAATGCCCCGGATAGCCCGATCTCGCAGCAGTCTGGACCCCGTCGCGTTGGCTCCCCAGAGCAGGCATGCCTGCACGTAGGCCTGGAAGTGCGGCGAAAGATCCTCGTGTGACCCCTTGAAGTGGCCCTCCCATCCACTGCCAGCCAAGGCAGGCAGATGGATCGACGGGACGGTGAATCCGTTTCGGCTGGTCAGCCTCGTCAGCGCCAGCAGCTGCTGGGTCAATCGCTCATCATATCGATCGGTCCCCAGCGCCGCCGCCGTCCTCAAAAGCCCCAGCCAGGCCCGTGCGTTGTCGTCACCCCACAGCTGATGATACCCATGCGACTCCCCGTAGTACCTCGGCACATCGTTCCAACCCGAGAGTCCAAACGCCGGATGCTTGGGGTCGGCGAAGTCCCCGCCATAAAGACGTGTGTTCCCAACCAGCCAATCACCGAGGTTCGATCCGATCCGGGTGAGATCCCGGCGGTTCAGCACAGATCCCGCCAAGGCCAACGCCCCGGAGGATGCGCCCGCGTTGTCCGCCCGCCGCCACCACAGCACCGACTGGGATCCATCCGTGTAGATCTTGGACCGGAACCCCTCCAGCAGGCCGTGGCGGCCATCCCCCACCTTGGAACCCTTCGGCATCCCAGGACCGGCCCGATGTCCATCCGGCCAATCCGGAGTCGCGGGCCCCTGATTCGATTCCCGATCGTATCGGGCCTGCCATTCCGGATGAACCAGCAGCCCTGATCGTCGATACCACTCCGCACCCCGGCGCAGGGCCTCCCGTTCGACATGCCTCGGCACCTCGTCCCCTCGTCCAAATGAGGGCCGAACCGTCGCGGTCCAGCGCAACGCTGGAATCTCGGCTCCCGGCTCCACCCACTGCAGGATCATGCGCCACACCGGCTCCCACGCATCCAGCGGTGCATACCGCGCCGTGACAAACTGGCTGAGCTTTGTGGTCGCCACGAGGATTCCTCCGACAGGTGCCTCGAACAGGACCGGATGCACCCCAGTGGAGGGCAGTCCATACACTGCGGTATCGTAGCCCGCCACCTGAGCCACCACGAGATGGGAACGCTCAACTGCGACCGGAAGATGGTGGCAGTCGTGGATCATCAGGATCCGTCCCTGACGGAGGGATTCCCCGAACGCATCGCTCGCGACAACAGTCCGCTCGAGGATATTGCCCCAATATCCCGTCGCCAGCGTCCTCGGACCGCCGAATGTCAGCTCCGGCACCATCGACGGATACTCCACATAAAGCCGCACCTTCTTGGATCGGGCCTGCTGGAAGACGTCTGGGTCGAGGCGCGTGGTCTCGTGCGGATACCCGTCCGCAAGGATCAGAACACCTGAACCCTCCGGGGCGACCTCAATGGCGGACCCCGCCTCAGTGAAGCGACGGACCTTCGCGCCGGCCTCCCGAAGGACACGAACCAGGTCGTTGTCCGACCGGGCCACGATGCGCCAGTGGGTCGACGCCATCACAGCCGAGGGTCCAACAAGGAGTGTCCAAGCAAGGATCGACCCGAGGGTTAGCCAGCGGATCCAGATGCTGAGGCGTCGTCGGTGGTGCATGGAAAGCGTGTTGGAGACGCGGCTACGTCACGGGTTTTTGGAGATTCCGGCGGCGTGGCGCCTTGGAAACGCACCCGATCGAAATCCCATCGGCAGGACGCCGCTGCGGGCGGGAGACGTCAGCCCACAGCGTCGCCCAAAGGCCTCAGGCCAGGATCCCATGGATGGGTTCGCCGTAGTCGATCTCCAGTCGGGTCCGTCCTGGAATCGTCAGGCGTCTCGGGTCGAGGCCCAGCTGATGGAGGACCGTGGCGTGGAGATCCGTGACGTAGTGGCGGTCCTCCACCGCATGGAATCCAAGTTCATCGGTGGCGCCGTGGGCGATGCCGCCCCGGATGCCGCCGCCGGCCAGCCAGACCGAGAATCCATACGGATGATGATCCCGACCATCGCTGCCCTGGGCTCCCGGAGTGCGCCCAAACTCGGTGCCCCACACCACGAGGGTCTCCTCGAGCAGTCCCCGCTGCTTCAGATCCTTCAGCAGACCCGCAATCGGCTGATCCACCTGGGCGCAGAGCCGGCTGTGCCCGGCACGCAGTCCCCCGTGGGCATCCCACTCCCCAGCCCCGCCGTCGCCACCATGGAAGATCTGGACAAACCGCACACCGCGTTCCACCAGCCGTCGGGCCGCCAGACACTGCTGTCCGAACGTCTTCGTGACATCGTGGTCCAGGCCATAGAGTCGACGGGTGTGTTCCGATTCCGCATGGAACGCCACCACTTCCGGGACCGCCATCTGCATCCGGAACGCCAACTCGTAGGATTTGATCCGGGCCGCCAGCGCGGCGTCCTCGGGATGCTCCAACGCCGCGATCCGGTTCAGTCGATCCATCAACCCGAATTCGGCCCGCTGCTCCTCGTTGAAGACGTCGGGGCCCGGTCCGGCATAGGGCAGCGGCCGCTTGGGATCGATCGCGAGCTGCACGCCCTGATGCTCAGGACCCAGGTAGTTCGACCCGTGGGCTCCCGTGCCCCCGCAGCAGTCGGCGATCGGGCGACCCATCACGACGAACTGCGGCAGGTTCTCGTTGAGCGTGCCGAGTCCGTAGTGGACCCACGACCCGATGGTCGGGAACTGACCCTCAAGCACGTGGCGTCCGGTGTGGAACTGCAGCTGTGCCCCGTGGTTGTTGTCGGTCGTCCACATCGACCGCACCACGGCGATGTCATCGATGCAGTCTCCCACATGCGGCCACCAGTCGCTGACCTCGATACCGCTCTGTCCGCGCGGTCGGTGACCCACCTGCATCGGGAGGATCTTCGGGTGGACCTTGTGCAGTCCGGCGACCAACTCCCGGAGATTCTTCTTCAGATAGGGCGAGTCCAGGCTGCCCTTGTACGGCGTCTCCGCGATGGTCTTTCCCTCGTAACGGTTCAGCTCGGGCTTCGGATCGAAGCTCTCCATCTGGCTGGTGCCGCCCTGCATGAACAGCCAGATGACGCTGCGGGCACGGGGGGCAAACTGGGGAAGTCCTGCCAGGACGCCACCGGAACCCGTCACCGAAGCCTGAAGCCCACCCTCCCGGGCCAACATCGATCCAAGCACCATGCCGCTCATGCCCATGCCCCAGTCCGTCAGGAAGGACCGGCGTGTTCTGACACCTGTCCGCCGCGCGAGATTCGGGTGGTAGGGGTTCATCGGATGCTCACGAAGTCGTTGTGGTTGAGGAGGACGACGATCAGGTCTTCCTTGGCCCGACGCACGGGATCCTTGGACGGTGGCACCGGGGAGGGATCGCCGACTGCGGCCGGGGTGAGACTCGAAGGATTCGACAGCAGAGCGGCCTGTTGTCCCAAGAACTCCCGACATGCCAAGGTCTCCTCCGCCGTGGGGGGTCGGCTCAGGATCATCAGGAACGCCTGCTGGATGAAGGGCTCCTCTGCCGGCTGTTCGCCGAGGGAATCGCTGAGCGTCCGAGCCAGCCGACGGGACTGGGATTTTACGAGCACGCTGTTGGCCAGCGCGAGCGCCTGCTGCGGGACGATGCTCTCGTCACGGCGATAGCACTCGGCCACGCCGGGTCCGTCGAACGTCTGGGTGAACTCCATCACCTTCTCCTTGGCGTGACGGAAGTAGAGGCTGCGACGGGTCGAAGATTCACCCGCGCCCTGATCCAACTCGGGGCCACCCATCGCCGAATCCAGCCCTCCACTGACCTGAAGCAGACTGTCCCGCACGACCTCGGCTTCCACCCTCCGAACATTCATCCGCCAGAGGTACCGGTTGTCGGGATCCTTCGCGTGGTTGTGTTCCGCCAGAGTCCCGCCAGAGGTCTTCATCCGATAGGCGGAGGAGGTCACGATGAGCCGGTGCATCGCCTTCAGACTCCAGTTCTTCCGCATGAACTCCGCAGAGAGCCAGTCGAGCAGCTCAGGATGGGTTGGCGGCTGTCCGGCACGACCGAAATCAAACACAGTGGGAACCAGAGGGCTGCCCATGTGCCGCATCCAGAGCTGATTCATGACCACCCGCGCGGTCAGGGGGTTGTCCCGGTGAGCGATCCAACGCGCGAGGGCGAGGCGCCGTCCGGTGGACGTCTTCGGGTAGATCGGGCCTAGGGCGGCGTAGTTCGTCGACGGTTCCAGAGCCGCCTTTCGGGCGGCTCCGAGCGCATCCCGTGATTCGGCCAACTTTTTCTCCGCAGCGGTGACGGCTTCTTGGACCTTGGGATCTGGCTTCGACTCCGGCGCGCCCGTCGCGGCGGGGTCGTTCGGCTTCGGTGCGCGGGGTACCTTTTGGAGCGCAACGGCTGCCTCCGCCACGGCCACCTCAGCAGCGGCAACCTTGACCTGATGTTCCGCGGCTCCCGCCGCTCGGGCTGCGGAGTCCAGATCGCCGGGGACGAGTCCATGCTTCACCCGCTCGGCGACAATCCGGCTTCGGAGAGCCACGCCTTCTGCCCGGGCCAATGCAGCCTGATGGCTGGCCAGATCGGCCGCCAGCCGTTGGACTTCCACGTCCTTCTCGGCCCCCAGCGCGGTGGCCCACGCTTCATCGGACTTCTTCTCGGCCGATCTCACCGCCACATCACTGCGGGCCAACGCTGATTCCACAGCCGCCTCGGTCAGAGCCGGATAGAAGCTCTCCAACGGCATCGGCACCTCGCGTATCTCCGCGGGCATCGCCATCAGGAAGTCCAGGATCTGCGGACGGACCGGTTGGTTCGTCTCCGGCCGGGCCTCGTCGCCGCGGGTGAAGACAAACGTCGGATCCACCAGACGCCCATCAAACGCCTGGACGAGGCTGTTGGCGCTGGGATCACCCTGCTCCGTCAGGGAGACGGTCCGGATGTCGTAGGGTTCGAAGAATGCCCGCATCCGGTAGAAGTCCACCTGGGACATCGGATCCGACTTGTGCTCGTGACACCGGGCGCAGTTCACCGTGAGGCCGAGGAATGCCTTGGCCGTGTGTTCCACCGTCGACTCTAGCCAGACGTTGCGGTTGTACCGGAACCAATTTCGCACCAGGAACCCCGTGGCCCGGAGCGAGTCGGTATCGAGAGGGGCCAGTTCATCGGCCGCCAGCATCTCGACAATCATCCGGTCGTAGGGCTTGTCGGCGTTGATCGATTCCACAATCCAGTCCCGCCACCGCCAGATGTGGGGCTGGCTCTCACGGACCTCGGCTCCGTGACCCGCCCAGTCGCTATAGCGCCAGACATCCATCCAATGCCGACCCCATCGCTCCCCATGTCGGGGACTCGCCAACAGACGGTCAACCACCTCCGCGTACCGCTCGTCGGAAGGATCCGAAACGAAGTCCTCCAGCTCCGCTGTGGTGGGCGGCACGCCTACCAGATCCATGTACAGACGACGCAGCAGGACATTGGGCGATGCCGGCTCGACTGGGCTTAATCCCAGTTGCCGATGGCGTTCGGAAAGGAACGCATCCACCGGGTTGCGAACCCAGGCTGGGGATCCCGATGGAACCGCCGGCAGTTGTACCGGTTGAAACGACCAGTGGGACGCAGAGGGAGGCGGGTGACCGGGATCGGTTTCCCCGGCGAAGACCCCCGCCATCATGCTGAGAACGAGGGAAAGGAAGCGGACAACGAGTCTCCAGACGCGAGGCAACCCCTGACCTTTGTAGGCCAGTCCTCGGATCCGATGTCCTGCGATAGGGTACATGCCAATGCGCGTTTCCAGCGGCTTGCCGGATCGCTCGGGGACTTTTCGACGCTATTCAGTATTCATCGAATCTCCAACTGCCGAGTTGGCCCTCATCTATCGGTCCAGATGACGGTGCAGAAACCGGAAGGTCTCGCCGCGGTTGATCTCATGGCCACCCACGAACCACTCGATGGCGCAATTCTCGGGTCGTTTCAACTGGGCCTCGTAAAGGTGCCGGACCTTGGCGAACTCGAATCCCACCTGTTCATCGGTACCGACCGGATCGGAATGGCCCCGCTCCACCATGAAGGGACGGGGCGCGATCAGGGCCGCCATCTCGGCATACCCATAGGTGCTGCCCAGGTTGAACTCGAAGATGTAGGGCTCGGGCTGGAACACGTAGCTGTAGTCGCTGTCCGTCGTCGCCGTCTTCCAGATCCATTCGTTGAAGTCACCCGACACCACCGTCATCGCATAGCCCTCCACGAGCAGCGGCATCCGCATTGCTGTCTTGCCACCCCAGGACAGTCCATAGAGGGCGATCCGGTCGGGATCCACAAACGGCTGGGTGCGCAGCCAGTCGACGATCTGCTGGTGCATCGCTGCGATGTACGAGTACTGGGTGAGCCCCACGCTGTTGCACTTCCGGACAAGGCTGTCCGGAGGCGGGAACATCACCGAAGGGGAGAACGTGACGAACCCCTCCTCCGCCAGATGGGCGGCGAACGCGTGGTAGGCTCCAGCCTCGTCCTTCACAAGCTGGTCCGGATGGCCTCCGCCACCGTGTTGACACACGACGACGGGTCGCCGCTCGCCTGGGCTCAGGTTCTTGGGAATGACAAGAAGGCCGAACGCATTGGCCCCGGGGAAGACGTCGAGCTGGACCTCGTAGCAGCGCCATCGGGCCTCGTCGTAGCGAAGCCGGGACCTGGCCCCAAACGGCAGCCGTGGAGTCTCGAGGCGACCCAGGACCTCGCGACGGATATGGTCGAGATACGGACCCTTGGTCGCCTCGTGCCTCTCGACAGAGGAGGAGTCGAGTCGCGAGAGGAATTGGGATCGTTCCTGGGCGCTCCTGGCCAACACGCTCTGGTTGTGGCGATCCAGTTCGCGCATCTGCCGGACCTGGCGGGGTTTTGGATCGAACCGTTTGCCGGGCACCGTGAGATCCTCTGAAACTGCCGCGGGTTTTGCCGTGGGATCCAACGCACCCAGGAAGCCGCGCAACAGCTCCAGAGTCCCAAACGACCCCTGCCCGTCGGCACTCTGGATCAGGTTGATTCGAGCCGGCGGTTGAAGTCCTTCCATGAGCTGATGCGCCCGTTGGACCTCGGACCGGACCGTCTGGAGGTCCGGCGACCGCACCACACCGCGACTGCCTCCGGGCGCCACCACGGAGACCTCCGGAACGCGGCAGGCCTCGATGAGCAACCAACGAGGCAGAACCAGTGTGGCAATCTCGGCGTCCCCGAACTCCGTGAGTAGCGAGAACACACTCCGGTCGAAGGGTTCGCTCCAGTGATGCTCTCGGGAGTCGAAATAGCCCGAGACCCCGGTCGCCTGGATCCGGGTATCCATCGCCGCCGCGTAGAAGGCGAGCAGACCGCCCTCACCGTAGCCCATCACGCCGATCGGTGCGTTGTCCCGGGCCAGCCAATCCACAGCGGCCAGGACCTTTTGCACCTCGTATCCGATGAGGTGACGACCCAACTGGTAGGCAGGTCTGAAGAGGAACTCCCGACTGCTCATGGGCTGTCTGGAATAGGCTCGGAATCCGTCTCGGCCGCGCACCTCCACGGTACGATCGATCAACACCGGCACGACCACCCGACACCCGCTCTCTGCGAGGTGACGGGCGAACTGGGATTCCGGCGCGACACCCGGCTGGACGCCGGCGACCTGCTCCGGGGTCTGGCTGCAATCGGGTACCGCGACAACCGCGGCGATCGGTTCGTTACCGCGCGGTTCGAGCAGGAGTCCCTCGCCATGCACCTCGCCAAACGCCGGCCAGCGAACCCTCAGGACATCATAGGTCGCACCCTTCGCCACCAGGGCGGGTTCCTCGAGTGTGGCCACCAACGCAGGCGACTCGAAGTCCACCCGCGGATCACGAACACCGATGATCTCGGCAAAGCGGGCTCGGTTCGTGGCGATGGACCGGTTGTAGTTCTCCACCGAGGACAGATCCCGACGCCATCGTCCGGCTCTGGCCTCCTTGGCAGTCCGGATGGCGATGTCCAGCACACCGTCCCAATTCCCAACCCCACCCTGACCCGCCTCGAGAGGTTGGGTGCCTGGGAGGACGGCTGATGCCGGTTCACCTGTCGTGGTTGCGTATAGGGCTGTCATCAACCAGAGCAGGACACTCCATGCCGTGGAACGCGTCCCTCGGCGGACTCGCAGGTACTGGATTTCCGTGACAGTTACCGAGGGCAACAGGGGGCCGGTGGGTTCCATGAGGAAGGCGGATAATGGTGACGCGTCAGGATGGACCCTGGATCGCGGTGGAGTCGACGAGTGAAGCTGATCATGGCAACGGCTGTGGACGTAGGTCCGGAGCAGGCCATCGGTCCGCCGTTCAGCGCAGAACGGGCTGAGATTCGGGTTGCGAACCCTCTGGGGGAAATTGGACCTTTCATGAACCAGAAGGGTTCAATCGGGGCTATGTGACCTCCCCTGACCTGGGCCGCTCTGAGTCCTCCATGAACCTGACCTCGATCGATCGGCATGGGATCCTGGCAGCCTCGATTGCAACTGTCGTGTGGGTTGGGTGTAGCCGGAATCCCGAATCCTCCCCTGGGTCGAACAACCGAGACAACCACAGTGGTCTTGAATCAGAACGCCGCGCAGAAATCCGCATATCCGCCCCATCGGAGATGCCTCCTGAGCGGGTGGATAAACGGGTGTCAGCCGGCCGGATTGTTCAGATCGCCAGAGAACAGGCTTCGCTCAAGGGGTTGGCCGGAGTGGAGATCGAGTTCCAGACCTATGAGACCAATTCGGGGCGGTGGTGGATTGGCATTCGTTCCAAGGCTGAAGACTCATCCGCTTTTGCGACCGTTCGGATCTCGGATGACGGAGATGAGACGGAATACCTTCCCCCCGGACACACGATTTCGGAGGTGGAAGCCGTCGAACTGGCAAAAAAGGCGGACAAGGCCCTGAGCCGTGCGCGGGAATTGGAAATTCTGTATGCCAGAAAGGTGGGCGACATCTGGCGTGTTGGAATCCGACACAACCCCAGGGTTTATGGCGGTGGGTCGGAAAGCGAGGTGTCTCTGGGTCCAACCGGACGTCTAATTGGGGTCAAGGAGACGTCCAAGGGCGCGATGATGTGACGGGCGTATGAGCCGTCGGCCCATTCTTCCCCCGTGCTCGGGAATCCTGTTCGAAAACCGGTCGGGACTGGGCCGAGCAAACCCGTGCTCGGGGAAGCGAGGGTGCCGATTAAACGACACCGGGTTTTGAAGCGGCGCCCACTGGCCCTGTCCATTCTCCGACCGGGATGGATCGTCAGATCGATGTAGGGTCAGCAAGGGTGTGACTGAGTCGAAAGGTGCGAGGCGTCCATGTCGGCGGCGTGACCTTGAAATCCTCTGAGGCCATCCTTCCAGCATGAGAGTTCCAATGGGCGGGTGGATCCTTGGCTTCATCGGAGTCCTGACTGGCCTGACCCAAAGCCGCGGGATGGTCTATCAACCGCCGAGCACGTGCTGAGACGGGTCGGGTCTATTTGTGAACGATCCAATCGCTCACCACGCTAGCTCACCACAAGCCAAAAGGCAGAACCTTCGAGAAGGGTGCATTTCCCGTCGAGTGCCCTCCATAATGGCTCCAGTCGCTTCGACAGTGCAGGGTCCCGTGAAGCGTAGAAACAGGGAAGCAAGACCTGGGTCTTGGATCCTTCCGCGAGAAGGTGAACGGCCAGCATATACTGCTCGGAGTAATACCGGACGGCTATTTCTGAGGGATAATCCCAGGGGAGGTTGATGTCATGGAGCCCTACGATGACTCCGCTTGGAAGAATCGGGAGAATCTCGAGGAAAAAGACCGTGACATCCGAATTCATCAATGTCCGATGCGAGTTGTCGACATACAGAACATCTCCCTTCGAAAGCTCCCGGAAGATCGCCAGATCAATCTCCTCCAAGGGTTGACGAATGCTGCGGTCCACGAGGGACTCAACCTCTGCCCGAGGACAGGGATCAATGGAGGTGATTCGGGTCGGAAGATTGAAATCGCGTATGGCTCGGCGGGCGAATCGCGTGGAATTTCCCGAACCGATTTCGAAGTACCGGGCTGGCTTGCCGTTTACGAGCAGAGCATAGATCGAGGCCGCGTCCACTGGAGGTAGCATCGCATTGTTCCAGACCGGCTCCCCAGGGGCGGCGCCCTCCGCCGTGAAGGGAATGCGCGCCAAGGAGGGGGCCAGCGCAGCGATGGCATCGAGCTCCGTCTCGTACCGGGCTCGCTCACGGGCGAGAAGGGCGTTCAGCTGTGGATGGACGGGTCGACCATATCCGTAGCGCGGCAGTGGTGCGACTGGGTAATCCAAAAAAATGGGGAATGCTTTTCCTTGTGCAAACAGGATCCAATTACGAGCAGTTGGAAATCGTTCCAGGTAGGTCCAGAGAAACCAGGCCCAGAGCTTGCGGGGGTAGGCTAAGATCATGCTCAAAATTTTCCCCGCCAAGTGGCGGTTTTGCCGAGGTCGATCGGATGTTCCTATCCGATTCCGAGCAGTCAAGGGTGTTTGCTGAGACGGAGGACCAAGTAAGCCGGGAACAGAGGCGTGGTGCGGTCGCGGACTCATCAGGAGTTATCCCGCCCCTTCGTTCGGGTGGGGCGGCGCTATTTCCGGGTCCTGAGTCATCGGTCCCTCGATTGGGGAGGTTTGCCAATCAACCCATTGGGGTCTCTTTGGCCCATGTGATCGTTGCACCCTCCCAAACCTGCCCCAACGGTGGCCGCAATGACCCGATAGCCACGGCCTTCTTTGCCGTTCCGGAGTCGTGACCTTGAAATTCCGCTGGTTCATCCTCTGGCGATGGGTTTCCCCGTCAGCCAGTCGATCTTCGGCCTCATCGCATTGCTGGCCGGCCTGACCCCAAGCCACGGGATGGTCTATCAACCGACCGGGGCGGCCGGAATGGGAGACCAATGGCTCTTCTACCTCCGGGGGA
>CAZZKQ010000033.1:0-14406 GCA_964654875.1 uncultured Verrucomicrobiota bacterium
GGATGGTCCTTCTCGATCATTGAGTCCGCTACGGCACCCGGGCTCCGACTCCGGGTCCAGGCGAGCAGTCGACCGGAGGATTCCGGCAGTTGGACGGATCTGACCGGTGGTGGACTCATGACCCGCCAATCCGACGAACGGACCTGGGTCCACTACACCGCCGAGGTTCCCGTGGGCCGGATTTCGTTCCGCGTGATCGCCTACGCGCCTGACCATACGGACCTGATCTCGGAGGCCCTGGGCCCGTTCGACATCATCCCCACGGTCAGTGTCCAGACCGCCAAGGTCACCCAGGGGGGCAACTATTCGCTCCAGAGTCTTCCAGGCTGGTTGGCTGGAGCGGGCAACTTCATCGTCAATGCTGTCGGTGCGGTCGTCCGAGTGTTCGTCCCGGAAAAGGCCTCGACCGACGGTGCCGTCACGCTGACGGCCGCCCCGGGCAGCGCCACCACGCTGACCGTGGACAAGGGTCAGGTCCTGACCGCCGCGGGTGTCAATGTGGGACCGAGTTCCACCGCCATCATCACGGGCACCCTCGCCAGCAGCCTCGTCGTGAACCCGCTGGTCGGTCCGGACGGGAGCACCGTGACCGGGATTCCGGGATCCAGCCTTGTCGGGCACGACGCCTCCACTGCCGAGAGGATGGCTACCGCCAGTCTGCTCCAGCGCAGCGATTCCCCGGTGATCAGCAGCACGGGCAGTTCCGTGGTCAGCAGCAGCAGTGGAGGCCTGATCGGTGTGGACGGGGGCAGCCTGATCGGTGTGGATGGAGGAAGTATGCTGGCTGTGGACGATGGGAGCCTCGTGGCTCGGGGAGACCCTGCAGAACCCTCGACGATCCAGCCCTCGTTCACCGGCCCGATCCGTGTGACCGGCGACTACACCCAGGCGCCGGGTGCTGCCTTGATGGTCGGCATCGCTGGTATCCGGTCGGTCCCTGACGGACTCCAGCAGTATGATCAGCTGGTGGTGGGTGGTCGGGCGAGCTTCCTCGGTGGGCGGATTCTCTTCGGCTTCTTCAATCCGGAGGACCAGTCTGCCACCATGGGTCGCTTCGAGCCGGCCGTGGGCTCAAGCTTCGACGTGGTGGTTGCGCGCAGCATCCACATCACCGGGCTGACCGTCCGGGGGCCGATCTGGGCGGATGGACGGTTCTTCCGCTGGGGCGTGGTCACGCGACCCGACGGATTACAGGCGCTGCGGCTGGTGGTGGTGAGGGTGCCGCCGATCCTGTCGATCACCTCGAGCGATTCCGGGCTGGAGCTGTCGTATGCGACCAACTACGTCGGATACCGCCTGGAGTCCTCAACCCTTGCCAATCCCAGGGTCTGGTCGCTCCTCTCAACAAATCCGGGCCCGCATGTGGTGATGACCACCGAGAAGGCCCTGTTCTATCGGGTATCGAAGGCGCCCTGAACCGGCCTGGTACTGGCATCGGTCTTCAGAATGTGGAGTGCCGGACTGACGCCAGGGATGGAGCGTCTGTCGTCCACTCCACCCCGATGGCAGAAAGGATGGGGAGTCGACGAGGCGATCTGTCGCCCGGCGGACGTGTCGAGGATGATCCAGACCGTCCGCAAGGGACGACCCAAGCTTCAGTAGGCCGCGATCTTCGCCTTGAGCTTGCGTCCCTTGACGGCGGCCTGGTTGAGGGACTCGAGGATCTGGCTCTCGAAGGTGGCCGAGATGTCGACCAGGCTGTGGCGCTCGAAGAGCTGGACGCGTCCGATGGTTGCGGCGGGCAGTCCAGTCTCGCCGAGGATGCATCCCACGATGTCACGAGGCTGGATGCGGTCCATCCGGCCGATGTTCAGCCAGAGGCGCTTCATGCCCGCACTGGCAGGACCGCCTTCGCCGCCCCGTCCACCCCCACGGTTCCGTCCCCCACCACGGGGTCGGCGTCCGGACCGTGGGTCACCGGATCCACCTCCGCCGGAATCGTCGTCGTTGAAGTTGGCTTCGGGAGGATAAACCACGCCGTCCTCCGCAGCATTGTCGGAATAGGCATAGCCGCCCTCGCTCCCGTCCGAATAGGTCCCGGACTCGTCCATGGTCGGCACCCCGACGCCCGGGGACCAATCCGACGGATCGGCCTCGGGTTCCGAGGAGGCGGTGGGTTCCTGGGGTGCGGAGTCGGCCGCCGGCGCCTCGACAGGTTCCGCCGTGCGGCTGGGGGCAGGCGGGGCCACAGGGGTGGGCTGAGGGGGCAGCGTTGGCGGAGGGGGCGGGGGAAAGGTGGGCAGTTCTGGCACGCCCAGCAGACGGACGGCGGCACCAGCGATGACCATGGGATCGAATCCCTCGGAGACGAGTTGGTCGACGACCGACCGGCAGGCGGCCGGGTTGCGACCCGCAAGGGCCTCGCGGATGCGGCTCACGTTGGCCTGGTGTCGCAGCTCGGAGGGCTCACCCAGGAGGGGGATCCGACCAAAGCGGACGGGGGATCCGCGTCGCGAGACGGATCGGGCCCGGACCTGTTCCCGACCCGCGGCGAGCGCGAAGATGGGGCCGCCCGGACGGCAGAGGGCCTCGGCCTGGGCGAACGCGTTGTCGTCGAGGGGCCAGCCCCAATGGATCAACGCATCCCCGGGCTCGAGCTCCGCGCCGACGAGGGACCTGAGGGTGCCGACGGCCACGGTGAGGGTTCCTTGGCGAAATCGCTTGGAGATCCGTTCCCGGGCGGCGGCAGTGGCATCGCTGGTGACCGCCTCGGCCGAATAGCCGGCGATCGCCAGGGCGTTGGCGACGGCCTCGGCCTCGATCGGGGTGCCAACGACCACCATGGCCCTCGATAGCGGCTGACGGTCGAGGATCAGGGAGACGGCCTCGGCCTTTTCGGCCGGCTCGACCCCGAACCAGGTGAGGTTGCCGGGAGGAGGCACCGGTTCCGAAACGAGCCGGTCCGCCTCGGGCATCCTGCGTGCGGTGAGGGTCTCGAGGTCCCGGGTGATCTGGGTGGCGAGCGCCACAATGGTCCTGCCGTTGGACGACGAGGCCACGATGGCCTCCACGTCCTCCTCGAGTCCGATGTCGAGCTGCTCGTCGGCCCGGTCGATCAGAAGGATGCCATCCGGGGCGAGGGTGACCCGTCCAGACACGAGCTCCCCACGCAGGGCTCCCGGGGTGGTCACCAGGATCGACGGGGATTTCTGGAGGGATTCCTCCCGGCGGACGGGGTTCTGCCCCGCGACCAGGCACGCCACGGTCGGACTCTTCTTGCCGCTTCCGAGTGATGCCGCCAGCGATGCCAGGTGCAGGGCGCGGGTCCGGGTGCCGGCGAGCACCACGGCACGGACGCCGTCCGAAGACGAGGTTGTCGCGTGGCGTGCCGCCGCGATGGCCAGGCCGGTGGCGCGACCGGAACGGGCCGGTGCCGCGATCACGGCGCTTCGACGGGCGTTGAGGGCGAGGAGGACCGCCGTCTGCACCGGGGACGCTTCCTCGACACCAAGACGGTCGAGGCTCTTCTGCAGGTCGGCCGGGATCTCCAGCTCGGCGAATGTGGGCATGCTCATGTGATGTCTCGAGGGTGACGGAGCCCGGGCGCTGCCTGCCCCCGGAATCCGGGGCAACGCAGGAGGGCACCTCGCTCGCGTCTGTTTCGGGGATTCGCCACCACCGCGTGCTTCCGCCCGGGGACCGGGTTCGACATCACGCGGAGTGAAACCATCTACAGCGATAGCGGGACCCGATGTCCCGGACGCTTCCCGGGAGGGTTGTAGATCAGCCCGGCCCCTGCCGACGAGCACTTTGTTTTGAAGTCCTCGGCGCGTGCGCCTGGCACGGTCGTGTCCGCTGGACGGGTCTCAACGGGTCTCCGCCCCGCGGGTTCCCAGGTGCCGATCGGCGAAATCCATGTACCGCTCCCAGTCATAGGTCGTGATGTCGTGCTTCCCGGACCGGTTGTGGTAGCCGATTGATTCGCCGATGGAACGATCCGAGGGGGGAGGTGTCGAGGTGCCCAATCCCTTCTTCCCGAAAAGGGCGTAGACGGGTTCGGCTCCGAGGGCGCCGAGAAACTCGCCCTTTGGATCAGCCCAGAGGTCTTCGGTGGCGCTCGCAACGTAGACGGGTCGGGGTGCGATCAGGGCGATGAGCTCGTGCTGATCCACGGGCAGGGAGGCGACGTCGTGGTTGTAGGCCTTGAACCGACCGCAGAACCAATGGGGAAAGCTGGTGTTGATCCGCAGCAGGGTCTCCCCGAAGTCTCGTCGGGCCAGCGCGGCGCCGCCCTCGCCCGACTCGTTGGAGATCACCACCGCGAACCGGGAGTCCTGGGCTCCCGCCCAGAGGGCTGTCTTGCCGAGTCGGGAATGTCCGATCACGGCCACGCGCCTCCCGTCCACCCGGGGATGGGTCTCCAGTGCATCCAGGGCCCGGGACAACCCCCAGGCCCAGGCGCCGATCGCACCCCAGGCGTCCGCTGCCGGAGCCTGCTGGCCCGGGGAGATCACCGCCCCCCGGAGTCCCGTGCGCCAACCCTCGGGATGGTCGGGTTCGACATCGCCACAATACACCGTGGCGAGGCCATAGCCCCGATCCAACAGCCGGTCGATCGGCCAGCGTCCGGCAGCCGATCCCCGGGAGGCTTCGGTGGCGGCATGGTTGGTGATGCCCCACTGGGGACGATTGGGGACCCAGCCCGGGACGAGGGGGATGTCCGACTCCAGGGTCACCGTGTGGTTGCCGTCGAAATTCAGTCCGAGGAACACCGGCACCTTCCCGGACCGGGCGTTCGGAAGGTACACGAGCAGGTCGATCGCCGGTCCATCCGATCCATGGGTCAACGGCACCCGGATCCGTTGGCGCGTGGCGCGTCCGCCTCGGGCCTGCGGGTGATCCGACAAGAGGGTCGAGCCGCTCCGCGGCAGGGATTCTGGCGTCCTTCCATAGACATGGTTCCTGAAGAGCTCCAGCACCTCCGGGCGACGCGCGCCGGACCAGTCGGCCGCAGTGCGGATGGGTTCACCCGCGGTGCTGCGCAGGGGGTCGGGGAGTATGTACGCGGGAACCTTGGACTCGTTCTGGTTGATCGGGATCGGATCCGCCGCCCGGAGCAGGAGGGTGATCCACCAGCACGGAACGAGGAGACGCAGTGATCGCCAGGGAATCATGGGGTCACCCTGAACAACCCCATCCGGCCCGTCAAAGTCCGGATGGATCCAAGGGGAAGGATCCGGCCTTCTTTGGAAGAAAACCCGGCGGCCTGTGGAAGCAGGGCCGCCGGGCCAGTGGTGTCAGTGGAAGTCACGATCGGCCTGTTCGCCGATCGCGTTCGGGGTGGAAGGCAGGAAGGGTGCCCCGGGCGTGAATGCCAGGGCGGCAGGTAGCACGGGCTTCTGCAGGGCATGGACTCGTGCTCGTTCCACGGGCTCCGAGGTGCATGACGGATGCCAAGACGCGAAGGGGGCCTGAGGAGGGCGCCGAGCAGCGCTTTTGGCCAAAAACCGACAGGACTTGCTGGTCCATTCGGGACATCCCGGCAGCAGGACGACATCGCATTGGGGACGGATCCCCAGTGGACCGGGCGCTGGCACCCGGCATCTCTGGGCCGTTGGGACCCTTCCGATGTCGTTCCGGGCCATGCTTGACTTGCCGGGAGAGCCGGTCGCGATGATACATCGAACATGGTCATGGATCCGGACGGAAAGACGGCAGCCCCCGCGGGCCTGGACATCGTGGCGCTCCTCAAGGAGCACCAGGGGCGCAACTACGACCTCCACGCGGCCCATGTGAACCCGGCGAACGTCAAGACGCTCAAGACCATCGGATTCGACCACTGCTACGTCCGGGCCGAGGGCCCGTATCTGTGGGATGTCGAGGGCACACGATACCTCGACATGCTGTCGGGGTACGGGGTGTTTGGACTGGGGCGGAACCATCCGGATGTGCGGCGGGTGCTGAAGGAGTTCCTCGATGCCGAGTATCCGAGCCTCGTGAAGATGGAGGCCCCATTGCTGTCGGGAATCCTGGCGGAGGAGCTGAAGAAGCGGATGCCCAACGACCTCGACATGGTCTTCTTCGCCAATTCAGGCGCCGAGGGTGTCGAGGCGGCCATCAAGTACGCGAAATGCGCCACCGGCAAGGCGGGCATCATCCACTGCAGGAAGGCGTATCATGGCCTGACCTATGGGGCCCTCTCCGTGAATGGGGATGACAGCTTCCGCTCCGGATTCGAGCCGTATCTTCCTGGATGCCGGATGATCGAGTTCAACAACCTCGAGGCCCTCGAGGCCGAGCTCCGCAAGGGCGATGTGGCCGCGTTCGTCGTGGAGCCCATCCAGGGCAAGGGGGTCTACATCGGTTCACCGGGATACCTCCTGGCGGCCCAGCGCCTGTGCCGCAAATACGGTGCGCTGTTCATCGACGATGAGGTGCAGTCGGGCATGGGTCGCACCGGGAAATTCCTCGCGATCGAACACGACGGTCCTGGGGTGGATCCCGATATTGTGGTGCTTTCCAAGACGCTCTCTGCCGGCTTCGTTCCGGTCGCCGCCGTCCTCTGCAAGCGATGGATCCACGACAAGGTCTTCTCGAGCATGCAGCGGTCGGTGGTGCACAGCTCCACCTTCAGCCAAGGCAACTTCGCGATGGCGGCCGGCCTCGCGGCCCTCGACGTCATCGACCGGCAGGGGCTGATGCAGAACGCGGAGCGCATGGGCAACCTGCTGGGTGAGGGGCTCCGTGCGATGGTTCCCCGGTTCGAGTTCATGAAGGAGGTCCGCTGGCGCGGACTGATGATGGGGATCGAGTTCGGTTCCCCGAGGTCCCTCACGCTCAAGACGGCCTGGGGCATCTGCCATGGACTCGACAAGAGCCTGTTCCCGCAGGCCTGCGTGATGCCGCTGATGAGCCGCCACCACATCATCACCCAGGTGGCGGGGCACGCGATCGACGTGGTGAAGCTCCTGCCCCCGTTCGTGATCGGTGAGTCCGATGTGCGCTGGTTCCTCGATGCGTTCGAGGAAGTGATGGTTGGGATGCACAAATTCCCGGGACCTGCCTGGGATGTCATCACCGACATCGGCAAGGCGGCGCTGACCCAGCGGGCCCGTTGATCACGCAGTTCTGGATAGGGTCTGCCATCCCGTCCACTCAGGTGGGCGCCCTGTATCGCCCCTCGATCCTGCTGGGGACTGTTGTGTCCGTCGCGGCCGGGACACCGCCGGCCGACACGCGCGTTTATCCCATCTCTCAACTTCCTTTCTCCCGCCCGTTCCATAGCATCGCAAGGGTTACCCTGATGCCTATGATCCAGTCCGTGGCCCAACACCCTGTGGTATGGCTCCTCATCGCCTTGCTCCTGGGGATCTTCCTCGAGTGGGTCCTGGAGGTCTGGTATTTCCGCCGTCCCTTCGCCGATGCCCGTGAGTCCGCCCGACGTCGTGGCGAGGAGCTCGACTCGGAACGCTTTGCCCATGGCCGCTGCCAGGCGGAGCTGAAGGCCAAACTGGCGGAGCTGGACGCGAGCGAGAAGGGGCGGGCGGTCTCGGAGTCCCTCCTGACCGCCGCCCGGAGCAAGCTTTCCGCCCTGGAGAGCCAGCACGCGCAACTGGATTCGAGGCGGCTGGCTCTCGAGGCCACGGTGTCGACCGTCGAGGCGGAGGTCGCCTCCCTGAGCCGGGAGAAAGAGTCGATTTCCGGGGAGGTCCTCGACCTCCGCCTGCGTCTCGAGGATCAGGAGTCCCGTCTCCGGGCTGAATCCGGTGCGGCCTCTGGGCTGCGGGCCAACCTCGAACAGGTCACGTCAGACCATGAGTCCACCCTGGGCCGCGTCGCCGAGCTCGAGCTCAAGCTCGCGTCCGAGGAGGAACATCGTCAGAACGCGGAGTCCCGTCTCCGGATCGAATCCGGTGTCGTCTCCGGGCTGCAGGCCAATCTTGACCAGGTCACGTCAGACCATGAGTCCACCCTGGCCCGTATCGCTGAGCTCGAGCTCGAGCTCGCGTCCGAGGTCAAGCGTCGTCAGACCGTGGAGGCCGGGTTGCTGGAATCTCAGGACATGCAGGCGCGGGCGGAGATCAATCTGCTGGAGTCCCGGGGTGCCCTCGGTCGGGTGGAGCGGGCGCTTGCCGAGGCCCGGGTCGTGGAGACCCGCATCGGCAACGAGCTCGCCACGGAGAGGGATCGACGGACCTCGCTCGAGTCCGAACTCCAGGTCGTCTCTGGACAGAGGGCGAGCGCCGAGACCGCCCACCAGGAGACCCTCGCGGCGTTGGCGGAATCCCGGGATCGCGAGGCCAGGGTGGCCACCGAGCTGGCGGCAGAGACCCAGCGGCGGTCCACCCTCGAAGCCGAGTTGGAGGATGTCCGCCAGTCGATGTCCGCCGCGGAGACGAAGCTGAAGGCCCGGATCGAGGAGGTGAAGCATCTCGCCGACCAGATCGGTGAGGCGGCCGAGGAGTCGGCGTCCCTGAAGGGCAGGCTGGCCCAGACCGAGGCCAACCTCGAGGCGGCCCACGCGACCCGCAGGAGTCTCGAGAAGGAGCTCGAGGGCCAGTCCAGGACCCCGGTTGCCGGCTCCGATGACGCGGCATTTCAGGAGTTGATGGTCGAACAGGAGCAGCAAGCGATCCAGTCGAGGAAGACCATCATCGCGCTCGAGACGGCTCTCGAGGCCAAATCGGTTGAGCTGGCTGGATCCATGTCCCGTCTTGCGGAGACCGAGGCGCGGGTGGCCGAGCTGCAGGAACGTTGGAATGCGCAGGGCGAGTCCCGACCATCGCAGGAGGGTTCCCCAGGCGAGGAAATCACCACACTGAAGGAATCGCTGAGGGAGCAGGAGCGCCGGGCTGCCGACTGGGAGCAGAAGGTTCTGGAGATCGAGGCAGAACTCCTGGCCACCACCCGTTCCCATGAGGATGGGCAGCGGGAGCTGGAACGCCTTCGCGAGGCGGCGGCCGCCGGGGTTGGCGACGAGTCGCTGGCCATCGAACTGGAGCTCATGACCCGGGAACGGAACGAGATCGCAGCGGAGCTGGCCGCGCTCAAGGCGGAGAAGGGGGGCTGACGCATGGAAGGCGCCTTTCCACCACGCCGGCCGTCGCTCTGGGAGCCCGGATTCGACACGGCCCACCTCGCGGTGCCGGTGCTGATCCTCCTGCTTGGAGGTCTGCTCTTTGTGCTGCCTCCCTCCCGGGTCGTGGCTCCGCGGCCGACACCGGTGCCGGCGCCGACGCTCCAGCCCACCACCTGGCTGAGTCCGGTGCCGGGCACGACCTTCGTGCCGGGGCAGACGCTGGTCGTGGAGGGGTTGGCCCATCCGGGATCCGTCGTGCGGCTCTACTGGTACTCGGATCCGCTGGGAGATCCCTTGGTGGTTCCTCCGGACGGACGATGGCGCTTCCAGGTGGCCCAAGTCCCGGCCGGCAGCCATACCCTCAGGGCCGGGGCGCTCGTCGCAGGTCGGTCGGTCTGGTCCACCGAGTTCACCCTCAATGTGGTGCCGCCCGAGCCGGTCCGGCCCAAGCCGGGAAACAAGGTCCAGTCCAGGTCCAAGGCGCCCACCAAGGCCGCTCCGAAGCCAAAGACGACCAAGACCCCGGCAAACCCCTCGAAGAGCCGGAAGAACACCGTCCAGGGCGAGTGATCCCGACGATGTCCCAGACGCTTCCCGAAGCGGCTGCCTCTCCAGCCCTCCGGATCGGTCCGCTCGAACTCGGTTCGAACCTCTTCCTGTCCCCGCTTGCGGGCTACACCAACCTTCCGTTCCGGCGCGTTGTCCGGGAGCTGGGCGGAGTCGACCTCTGCACCACCGACCTGGTCAATGCCCGTTCCCTGCTGGAGCGGAACCGGAAGGCTCTGAAACTCATAGAGACCCACGAGACGGACCGGCCCCTGGCGGTCCAGCTCTTCGGGTCGGTCCCCGAGGAGATGCGTGATGCCGCCGTGTTCCTCCAGGAACGGGGCGTCCATTCCATCGACATCAACATGGGCTGCCCGGTCCGCAAGGTCTGCCGGGTGGGTGGGGGCTCGGCGATGATGACCGAACTGGACCGTACCGCCCGTCTGGTCCGGGGCATGGTGGAAGCCTTGCGGATCCCGGTGACGGCCAAGATGCGGCTGGGATGGGATGACGAGAATCTGACCGCACCGGATCTGGCCCGGGCTCTGGAAGACGCCGGAGTGGCGGCCGTGTTTGTCCATGGGCGCACCCGGGAACAGGGCTTCTCGGGCTCCGTGAACCTGCGGGGAATCCGCGCGGTCGTGGACGCGGTCCGGTCCATTCCGGTCATCGGCAACGGGGATGTCACCACGCCCGAGGCTGCGGCCTGGATGCTGCGCGAGACCGGTTGTGCCGGAGTGAGCATCGGGCGGGGCGCCTTCTATGACCCGTGGATCTTCCGACGGATCCGACAGCACCTTTCCACGGGCGAGGCGTCTCCGGAGCCCGGACTCGAGGAGCGCATCCGCATCATGAACCGGCATCTGGATCTCATGATCGAGGTGTTTGGCGAGGAGCATGGATGCGTGATGTTCCGGAAGGTGGCTCCGTGGTACTCGCGGCGCTTCGGTCCGGTCGCCGAGTTCAATAAGCGGGTGGTCCGGCTGGTCTCCCGGCAGGAATTCCATGGAATCGTCGCGGATTACCTCCGGTGGAGGACGCAGTTCTGTGACGACACCGGCGAGCTCCTCCCCCGATATCGTCCTGCCCCGCTTTCCCGGGGATATGCGTCGACAGACGGAGAACCGCCCAGTACCACACGGTCCGCCATCCCGGTTCCGCAGGGACCGGTCGAGGTCTGGTGACCCCGAGGGCATCCAGCACCATGAGAGGACGCAGCCGAAACCGAACCCATCGTCGATTCCCGCTGGACTGGCGCCTTCTCGCCGCCCTGCTTGTTCCGGGAACTGGGTTCTTCCTGTGGTTGGTCTGGGGTGGGCTCCGGGCTCCAGCCTTCCTGGAGACATGGCCTCCGGCAGGTCCGGGGTTTGAACCCTGGACGACACGCGAGCCCGGGGTGGACCACTGCCGGTTCCACAGGTCATTCCCCCGGGAGATTCGCGGCCATGTCCTGAGGTTCGACCTGGGACGCGGGGATCTCGAGCTGGTGGTCCCACCGGCGCGCCCCGACACGGGTGGCCGCATCCGGGCCGAGTGGCCTCTCTCCACGCTGAGGAACAACGGACTCGTTGCGGTCGTCAATGCCACCCCATTCGTCCCGGAGCCGATCCTTCCCGGTGGCGGAGTCCGCCTCGATGGGCTTGCCGTCTCGGACGGGCAGTGGTGGTCGACCCCGGTCTCCAATCTCGATGCCCTGATCGTGGACTCCAAGGGGGGCATCCGCATGCTCCAGGTCCCCGGTCAGATCCCGGATGTCCGGTGGGGTGCGGGTGGATTTCTGGTGGTGCGGCGGGGTGGCACCAACACCTTTGAGAATACGGAGGTCGACGCCGTGACCCTGGTTGGGGTCTCTCCCGACCAACGGTGGCTCTATTTCCTGGTCGTGGACGGGAAGCAGCCCGGATACAGCGAGGGGCTCAGCGCCAGCGAGGCGTCGGAACTCATCGGTGAGCTGGGCGCCTCGGATGCCATCCGGATGGATGGCGGTGCTTCCACCACCCTCGTCCTCAAGGGCTCTTGGCGTGGCGGCACCGTCCTGAACCGGCCAAGGAACCCGCTGTATCCCGGCCTTCCGCATCCGGTCGGGAGTGTCTTCGGAGTCCGTCGCCGGCAGCGGTGATGGCCTTTGGTCTATGGGTCAGCCGTGGGCTGGATCGGGGATGCGGTCCGTGGGCTTCCGACCCCGGCGATGCAGGATCGTGAGTCCCTTTCGGGGGGAAAGAACCAGTGCGGCACCGAAGAGAAGGGCTTGGACGAGGACGATGCACGCCCCGGTCGACGCGTTGAGAAAGAAGCTCACATAGGTTCCAGAGACCGCGGCAAGAACCGCCGAGGCCACCGCAAACCCCACCATCCTCGGGAACCGGTCGGCCATCAGGAAGCCGAGGCAGCCTGGCGTGACCAGCATCGCGACCACAAGGATCACCCCGACCGCCTGAAGCGCCGTGACGATGGTCAGGGCCAGGAGCCCCAGCAGGATGAGATTGAGACGGGCAGGGCTAAGCCCGATGCTCCGCGCCTGCCCCGGGTCGAAGCAGAACAGAAGAAGGTCCCGGTGTCGCAGGGTGATGATCGCAAGGGTCAGAATCCCGGTGGTCGAGGTCCACATCACCTCCGCTCTCGGGATGCCCAGGAGATTGCCGAACAGGATGTGGTTGAGGTGCTGGTCGGACTCGACCTTCGTGAAGAGGACGAGCCCGAGTCCGAACAATCCGGTGAAGACCACACCCAGGACGGTGTCCTCCTTCACCCGGCTTCGGCTCCGGATGTAGCCCGAGCCGACGGCGCAGAGAAGCCCGGAGGCGAAGGCGCCGACACTGAGGGGCAGGCCGGCCCAGTAGGCGATCACGATTCCCGGAAGGACGGCATGGGCGACGGCATCCCCCATCAGCGACCATCCCTTCAGCACCAGGAAACAGGAGAAGACGGCGCACACCGTGCCGACCATCACCGCCATGAGCAGCGCGGTCCTCATGAACTCGTGCTCGAATGGGGACGACCAGCTCACGGGGTTCCTCCCGTCCCGCCCCGTCCGCGGCGCCACCGGTTCCCGAGCAGTCCATGCCGGGGTGCAAACACCCAGGCGGCCAGGAATCCCGTGGTCTGGAGGACCACGATGCAGCCGCCGGTCGATCCGTCCACGAAGTAGCTCAGGTAGGCCCCACATGCGGCGGTCGAGGCGCCCAGTGTCCCGGAGAGGATCAGCATCCGGCCAAAACGGTCTGTCAGCAGATAGGCCGTCGCTCCGGGTGTGACCAGGGTGGCCACCACGAGGACGGCCCCGACCGTCTGGAGCGAGGCCACGGCGGTTGCCGAGAGAAGGGTGAGGAGGGTGCCGTGCAGCACGGCGGGGTTCAGTCCGATGGACCGGGCCTGGTTTGCGTCGAAGCAGAACAGGACGAGGTCACGCCACCGGACGGCGAGGATCGCCAGCGTCCCGGACGAGATTGCGACAAGCTGACGGCTGTCGGCCGGGTCGATTCCGAGGACGTTCCCGAACACGATCGTGCGGAGGTTGATGCCGGCGGGGCGCAGGGAGAGCAGCAGCAGACCCAGCGCGAAGAAGGTGGTGAACACGATGCCGATGACCGCATCTTCCCTGAGGGGTGTGCGGGCCCTGAGGAATCCCATGCCCGCTGTGGCAAGCATCGCGGCGAACGCCGCACCCACCGAGAAGGGGAGCCCAAGGATGCCGGCGACCGCGACACCCGGAACCACCGCATGGGACAGCGCGTCTCCCATCAGGGACCAGCCCTTCAGGGTCACGAAGCACGACAGCAGCCCTCCGACCCCGCCGACGAGCGCACACACCCAGAGCGCCCGCACGAGGTACTCGTATCCGAACGGGGTGAGCAGGGACTCCATCATGGTTCATCCCCCGGGAGGGTCCTCTCCCGGACAATGTCCTCGTGCTCCCGACGTTCGGTGAACTCCAGGTGTCCATCCTTGCCGAACACGAGGGGTCGCTCGTCGTCGGTCAACACCGTGATGCGGTGGTTGTCGTGGGGCTGGACCGTGGACTGGTCGAACCGGAAGTGTCGGAGGACTCCCCCGAATGCCTTCGCGAGATTCTGCTCGGTGAAGGTCTCGACAAGGGGGCCCGCGGCGACGATCGCCTGCTGGATGATCACCGCGTGGTCGCAGAACTCGGGGACCGATCCGAGGTTGTGGGTCGACACCAGGAGGATCTGCCCGGCGTCCCTGAGTTCCTTGAGGAGCTGGATGATCGCGGCCTCGGTACGGACATCGACCCCGGTGAAGGGTTCGTCGAGAAGGATGACGCGCCCTTCCTGTGCGAGGGATCGGGCCAGGAAGGCCCGCTTCTTCTGTCCGCCCGACAGCTCGCCGATCTGCCGGTCCCGGAGGTCCCAGAGGTCCACCCTCCGCAGGCTTTCCTCCACCTTGCTGCGGTCCCGGGCGGCCGGGATCCGGAGCAGGTTCATGTGGCCATACCGCCCCATCATCACCACGTCCCAGACCGTCACGGGAAAGGTCCAATCCACCTCCTCCGACTGCGGCACATAGGCGACCCAGTTCCTCGACTGGGCCTCCCGGATCGACCGCCCCCCGATGGACACCGAGCCTGAATCCGGGCTGAGGAATCCCATGATGGTCTTGAACAGCGTCGATTTTCCGCTGCCGTTGACGCCGACCAGCCCGCAGATGGTCCCGGAACGGAGACGGAAGCTGGCATCGCGCACGGCCACATGGCCGCTCCGATAGGTGACCGTGACGTGGTCGACCACGAGGTCGAAGGGGGACAGGGACGGAGCGGGGGATGTCATGGCGCTGGGCTCTCGGAAAGGCCCGTTACGAGGGTGTCCGCATTGGTCTGCAGCAGC
>CAZZKQ010000034.1:0-14170 GCA_964654875.1 uncultured Verrucomicrobiota bacterium
GCCCTCGGCATCCTCACCTTCTTCACGAGCGACTCCACGACCGGACTGTTCCTGGGGGCCATCGTCTACGGGATCTCCAACGCGGGTGGCGACGTGGCCTGGGGACTGTGGGTGACCAAGATCGCCCCGCCGGGGCGGGTGGCGGACTACATGAGCGTCCACACCTTCTTCACGGGGATCCGCGGGATCTTCGCGCCGATGGCGGCCTTCCACCTCTGCCAGCGCTTCAGCATGCCCATCCTCGGGCTCGGCAGCGCAGCCCTCATCGCCATTCCCTCCCTGATGCTCCTGCCCGAGATCTGGCGCTGGAAGAACCGGGAGACCGGATCCCGGACTCCTGCAACTCCCTGAAAAGACGGGCGGATCGCAGAGGCGGGACCGCCTCGGGCCGATTTCCAGATTCCAAAGCGTCTGCGGTTTCCGGACTCTCGTCCGGTCTCCCGACCCCAAAGACACCATGCCCCTCCTCCGCCTCGGCCTGATCGGACTCGGCAACATCGGACGTCATCACGCCGGCTACCTTCTCGAGGGACGTGTCCCCCGATGCGAACTGGTCGCGGTCTGCAACCCGACCGCTGCGAAGCTTGAGCCCTACTCGGCCAAGGGACTCCAGACCTTCACGGATCCGCGGGCGCTGATCACGTCGGGGGCGGTCGACGCCGTCCTGATTGCGACGCCCCACTATGATCACGCCCCCCTCGGCATCGCAGCCCTCGAGGCAGGGTTGCACGTGATGGTGGAGAAACCGATCGCTGCCCACAAAGCCGATGCCGAACGACTCCTGGAGTGCGCCGCCCGACATCCCGATCGAGTCCTCGGAGGCATGTTCCAACTCCGGGTCGAACCCCGGTACGCTCGGATCCGATCCCTCCTCGAGGAGGGACAGCTGGGACGGATCCAGCGGGTGACCTGGATCAACACCGACTGGTTCCGGACCGAGACCTACTATGCCAGCGGCGGGTGGCGGGCGACCTGGAAGGGTGAGGGTGGCGGCGTGCTCTTGAACCAGTGCCTGCACAACCTGGACGTGCTGTCCTGGCTGTTCGGCCGTCCCTCGAAGGTCCGTGGATTCTGCCAGTTCGGGCAGTGGCACCAGATCGAGGTCGAGGACCAGGTCACGGCCTGGTTCGAATATCCGGACGGGGCCACCGGCACCTTCCTGAGCAGCACGGGCGAGGCTCCGGGCACGAACCGGCTCGAGGTCGCCGGATCGCGGGGCCGGCTGGTTTTGGAAAACAACCGTCTGACCTTCACCCGGAACGCCTCGGATGCGCTGGAATGGAGCCGGACCGCCACGGTGGGGTTCAGCAAGCCGGAGGTGTCGACCGTCGAGATCCCCTTCACCGACGCCCCGCATCCCCACGCGACGCTTCTGGAGAACTTCGTCGGGGCGATCCTCGACGGCACGCCGCTGATCGCACCAGGACGGGAGGGGCTGGGCTCGGTGGAGCTGGCGAATGCGATCGTCCACTCCTCGCTGCGCGGCGAGACCCTCGAGCTTCCCCTGTCCGGCGTCGTCTGGGAACGCGAACTCCAGCGTCTGATCGCCGAATCCCGGTTCACCAAACAGACCCGTGCCGTCGCCGCCGAGGATTTCGCGGCCTCGTTCCGCCGCTGAACCACCGATCCCTCATCCCGTTCCGACCATGAACCGTCGCTCGTTCCTCCAGACCGCCTCGATCCTCGCCACGGCGGGTCCCGTGACCTCGCTTGCCGCCGATGCCGCCAAGCCGGTGCCCAAGCCGGTCCCGCCCCTCGTCGGCTCCCAGCTCTATGGCTGGGGACAATACTACCACCGGGACGGGAAGGACCTGAACGCCCACCTGGGGGAGGTCTTCAAGGCTCTGAAGGACTGCGGGTACGACTATGCGGAAGGCAACCTCGACGTCACAACCCCGGCCAACAACGGCAAGTTGGCGGACCGCCTTCGCAAGCACGGTCTCAAGGCGGTGAGCCTGTACACCGGCGGTCCGATGCACGTGCTGGGCAAGGCCACGGAGACGGCGGAACGCATCGCGCGTGGGGCGAAGGAGGCGGCCAAGGCCGGATTCGGGATCATCAACGTCAATCCCGACCCCATCGGCCGTCCCAAGACCGAGAAGGAGCTCGCGATCCAATCCGACGCCCTGACCGAACTGGGCGAGGAGCTCACCCAGCTCGGACTCAAGCTGGGCATCCACCACCACACCCCGGAACTCGCGGACGGCGCCAAGGAGTTCCACTGGAACTTCCAGCACTGCCCACGGGAGGCCGTCGGCTTCTGCTACGACGTCCACTGGGTCTACCGCGGGGGCATCGCACCCGCATCCTGTCTCGCCCAGTATGGCGACCGGATCGTCTCCTGGCACCTGCGCCAGAGCCGGGATCAGGTCTGGTGGGAGGATCTCGACTCCGGCGACCTCGACTATCCGGCGATCGCACGGTTCGCGCAGTCCCACCAGATCCCGGCCTTCTACACGGTGGAGCTGGCCCTGGAATCGGGCACCCGGATCACGCGCAGCGCCGTGGAGAACCACCGTCTGAGCCGGGAGTATGTGCGACGCGTGATGGGCGTCTGAGGCCCGTGCACTCCGGGATCGTCGTTCCGTTCAGTTGATCGGGATCTTGTAGAAGCACTGCCACTCCCCGGCACTGGATCCCAGGGAGACCCGTTTGCCGTTGAGCCACTCCACGTGGGCATCCTCGAAAAGGAAATTCCCGCCGGAGGGCGCCCCCTTTCCGGCCGGATGGTTCGCCGTCTTCCAGCTCTTGCCCTCGTCGACCGTGCTCCAACGGAGGCGGGTGTCGTAGACATTGGTCGTCCGGGGGCCGAGTCCCTGGAGACGATCGATCAGGATCGGCGCTCCGCGGAACTCCCCACCCAGCTTGGTCCGCCAGTTCCATTCCCCGATCTTCTCGGAATCATAGGGCCAGTCGCCGGTGCCCTTCGGATGTCCCGGAAGGTAGAAGTAGCCGGTGAGGATCGGCTTCTTCTCGGAACTCGCGTCCCCGAACCGCCAGGTGTCGGCCTGACGATGCCACTCGTCGGTCGGACAGAAGATCACGTGGTTGGCCGACTTCTTCTCGCCCTTCCGCGTCGGCTTGCCGGAGGGGATCAGATATTTCTCCCAGAAGATCGCCATGTTGGTGCCCATCCAGCTCAGGTGGACGCCATCACGATTGTCCGGGAAGTAGTCCCGGAAATCCGCGGCATACATGCTGATGGCGATACCCCACTGCTTTTCGTTGCTGGTGCAGAGGGCCCGCTGGGCGTTGGCCTTCGCCTTGGCGAGAGCAGGCAGGAGCATGCCGGCCAGGATGGCGATGATGGCGATGACCACGAGCAGCTCGATCAGGGTGAAGGCGAGACGGCGGTCACTGCGGTGGGTCGGGAGGGACTTCATGGGAGTGAGGGAACCATGAATGTGATGGCGACCGAACACCTGAGCGTCAATCCAGGAACAGGAAGATCAGGCGAGCGACGGTTGAGTGGCGAGATGGTTTCAGGGAGCCTCGCGGTTTCTTGGACCAAGGACCCATCATGATCGCCCCCATCCGACAGGGGGAACCCTGCCGAGGCATCAGGGGTCGTGACCCCTGGAGCCTAGACTCCCAACGCCCGACGTTCAACGTCGCGGCCCTCGCCTTTCTCGCAGCCTTGCTCGCCCTGATCGTCACAGGCTGCACCCCGGGGCAGTTCGTCGCCCACCAGTTCCTGAAGGCCCCCCGCAGGTTTCCCACCCTCATCCATCCGGAACCGCGGGTGTATTTCAGCTTTCCAGAACGCGTCACGGACACCATCCCGGTCCAGCACGCGACCGTGGGGGATCCACCGGTGGACCTCGCCTACCGTCTCATCCCCCCCGGGGACTATGGTGCCGGCATGGAGGTCGCCAACCTGGTCGTCCGGGGCCAGTCCCGTCCGATCTACCGGTTCCCGGGACATCCCAGCGAGCGACCCCTGCCCTGCCGTGGAACCGTCGTGCTCCTCCACGGATACGGACTCGACCACGAAACCCTGATCCCCTGGGCACTCCATCTCGCGGAGAAGGGCTGGCTGTGCGTATCCGTCGATCTCCGGGGTCATGGCGTCTCGGGAGGGAATCGGATCACCTTCGGGGTCCTCGAATCCCGGGACCTGATGGGACTCCTCGACGAACTGGAACGTCGGGGGCAGATCGAGTCTCCCATCCATGTCCTCGGGGTCTCCTATGGGGCCGCCCTCGCCCTGCGATGGTCGGGACGGGATCCACGGGTGCAGTCGGTGGTGGCGATCACTCCCTATGACCGGCTCGGAACCGCGGTCGAGGGCCTCCGTGGATCCTATGCCCCCTGGCTGCCACCCGGCCTGACCCGAAGGGCCGCCAAGGCCATGCCCGGGCTTCTGGACCAACCTCCTGGCGGCCTCGACCCCATCGCCTGGGTGCGGGACCATCCCCGACCGGCGCTCCTCGTGGGTGCCACCGCCGATCCGGTCGCACCCCGGACCTCCATCGAGGCCCTCGAGTCCGCATCGCCGGGAAGCGCTGCCATGTTCATCCCGGAGACCTCCCATGAGATGGCCCCGTTCCGTCTCGACCTCCTCGTCGATCCCGTCGTGCAGTGGCTCAGCGGGTCGACCCCACCGTCCCCGAGTACACGTTGAATCGCCCCTCCCTGAGGAATCCGACGAGGGTCTGCCGATTCTTCCGCGCGAACTCCACGGCAAGGCTGGACGGAGCGGAGACCGCGGCCACGAGGGCGATGCCTCCGGCGAGGGCCTTCTGGACGATTTCGAACGAGACCCGTCCGCTGACGAGCACTCCGACGTCCCGAAGCGGCAGGCGCCCCTCCTGCAATCCCCAGCCGAGGAGCTTGTCGACGGCGTTGTGACGTCCGACATCCTCCCGGACCGCCAGCAACCGTCCCGCCGCATCGAACAATCCCGCCGCATGGAGTCCTCCGGTCCGCGAGAACTCGGTCTGGGATTCACGGAGCCGATCCGGCAGGGAGAGCAGCGTCTCCGCCGGAAGCACAGGGGCCGGTTCCAACGGAGGAAACTGGCGTCGGACCGACTGGATGCTGGTGGCACCGCAGAGGCCACAGCTCGAGGAGGCGAAGACATGTCGGGTCAGACGCCCGAAATCGACGGTGACCTCCGGGGACAACAGCACGTCGATGCTGTTGCCGGAGGTGTTTCGGGGGTTGGGTCGCACCTCGCGGACCTCCGAGGCCCGACGGATCAGCCCTTCGCTGACGAGAAATCCAAGGGCCAGCTCCGCATCATGTCCGGGAGTCCTCATCACCACGGCGATCGGCCGCGTGTCCACCCGGATCTCGAGCGGTTCCTCGCCCGCCACGGAGTCGACCACCGCACGGGACGCCTCGCCCCGTCGGTGTCGGACGATGCGGATGCGCTTCATGTGGGGTCGTGCGGACCCTCGGAGGAGGCCCCAGCCCGGGGTCAGCCAAGGGAATGGGTCCGGGGAGGACCGGAACTCGCCCGGGCCTCGAGGGGTGCGGGCAGCCTCTGGGTGGTGACGGACTCGCCGCGCAGCAGCCGGGTCATCGCCTCCATCGCCACGGCACCGAGGCGGGCCTTGGGTTGTCGGATGGTGGTCAGCGGGACCCGGAAGTACTCGGCGGCCAGGACATTCCCGAAGCCCGTGATGCTGAAGTCCTGCGGGATCCGCAACCCCTGGTTGAGCAGGACGTCCGCGGCGCCGATCGCGACGAGGTCGTGGCTGCACTGGATGGCCGTCGCATCGGTCCTCTCCGACAGGAACTGAACCGCAGCGGCGGCCCCCTCCTCGATCGTGGAGCCGGCGCTGAAGATCAATCCGTCATCGATCGGGATGCCCTGTTCGCGCAGGGTCCGACGGTATCCCTCCATGCGTTCCTGGGCCGTCGGTGAGACCAGGGGTCCGGCAAAGAAGGCGATGCGGCGGTGTCCCAGCTGGATCAGGTGCCGCGTCACATCCGCGGAGGCCGTGAGCTCGTCGGTCTCCACGGACGGGAACCGGTCGCAGAACAGGGCGCGGTTCCCGAGGATGACGACAGGGATCCCGCGACGCTGCAGCTCCTCGTAGATCGGAGCGCGCTGGTCCATGCGGTAGACCGGCGAGATGAAGATGCCATCCACCTGCCGCCGGATGAACCGCTTCAGGACGGCCTCCTCCCGCTCCGCCCGGTTCATGGTCTGTCCGATCACCAGCTCGAACCCCAGCTCATGGGCCTGGTCCTCGAGGGACATCAGCAGCCGGGGATTGATGGGATTGGTGGCCGCGGAGAGGACGAGGCCGAGAAGCCTCGAGGAACCGCTCCGCAGATGTTGGGCGCTGATGTTCGGCACATAGCCCATCTGCTGGGCCAGCGAACGGATCCGCTCCCGCGTCGCCGCCGAGACATCCGGCTTGTCCCGGAGGGCCTTGCTGACGGTCATCATCGAGACGCCAGCAGCCTCCGCGATCTCCTTCAATCTCACCATGACGTCCCTAGAAGGCCGAAACCTCCCGCCCAAGACAAGCCTGCACCCGCAGCCCGACCCACTCTCCAGTCCGGCGGAACGCGTCCTGACCCAAACCCTTGCCCCCGCACCCCCGGCTCAGTCATTCGATCCGCTCCAGCCGAACTTCTGACGGAGCGTGCTGAAGAAGTTGTGTCCATTCAGACGGACCAGCCGGACGGTCCGGCGGCTCCGGGCGATCCGGACCCGGGACCCGGCCTCGAGATCGACATGCTGCTGGCCATCGGCAGCAAGGGTCGCCACCTGGCGGGTGCTGACGAGCCGGACGTCGACCTCGGCGTCGAGCGACACCACAACCGGCCGGATGCTCAGCGTATGGGGGCAGATCGGGGTCAACATCAGCACCTCGGCGTCCGGACTCAGGATCGCCCCGCCGGCGGCCAGCGAATAGGCGGTCGATCCGGTCGGCGAGCTGACGATCAGACCATCACAGCGGTATCGTGTGAGCAGCTCCCCGTGCACCAGCACCTCGAGCTCGATGAGACGCGAGGTCAATCCACGGGCAACGACGAAGTCGTTCAGGGCGAGGATGGGGCGGGTCGATCCGGCAGGCGCAACCACCCCTTCAAGCAGGGACCGTTCCTCGATGTCGAACTCCCCGTTCCAGAGTCGTTTCAGGGCCCGGACGGCGTCGCGCGGGGAGATCGCGGTGAGGAAGCCGAGGTTTCCCGCGTTCACGCCCAGGAGGGGCGTACCCAGTCCGGCAACCTCCCGGGCCGCACGCAGGATCGTCCCATCACCCCCGAGGACCAGGATCAGGTCGGTGCGACGGGCCAGGTCGGCGATGGACGACACCGTCGGCGGGAATCTGCGCATCAGCTGGCCGGTGGCGGCATCCACCAGGACTTGGCGGCCGGACTGCTCGACGGCCCTCGCGAGGCGCCGGGCGAGTACGGCGGCACCGGGCTTCTCGGCGTTGGCGACGAGACCGACCTGGCGGATCTGTTTGGCGAGGCGCTTCACGGAAGGCGTTCGAGCAGCCCAAGGAACTCCCGGTTGCCGGCGGGGCCCAGCAGGGGGGACGGGGTGACTCCCCGCCACGCTAGGCCAACTCCGCCGGTCCGCACAAATGCTTCCAGCTCCTCCAGCACGCGCGCATGGATCGCCGGATCCGTGATCACCCCCTCGCCCCGATCCACCTCCGCCTTGCCCGCCTCGAACTGCGGCTTGATCAGGGCGATCATCCGCCCTCCTTCCCGGAGCAGTCCCGCCGCGGGAGGCAGGATGTGACGCAGGGAGATGAATGAACAGTCGGCCACGATCACGTCGAACGGAACGAGCCCCGGTCCAAACGAGCCCACATCCAGGTGCCGTGCGTTGGTGCGCTCCATCACCACCACCCTCGGATCCTGACGGAGCCTCCACGCCAGCTGACCGTGTCCGACATCCACTGCCACCACACGGGCCGCACCGTGCTGGAGGAGGCAGTCGGTGAACCCGCCGGTGCTCGATCCGAGATCCAGGGCCGTGATGCCCGTGACGGAGACCTCGAAATGGACCAGGGCATGCTCGAGCTTGTGCCCCCCCCGGGAGACATAGCGGTCGGTCGACAGCACCTCGACCGCGACGCCATCGCGGACCGGATCACTGGCCTTGCGGGCGGGGTGTCCATTGACCCGGACCTGGCCTGCCATGATCAGGCGCTGGGCCTTGGCACGGCTCTCGCACAACCCACGATCCACAAGCACCTGGTCGAGCCGTTGCACCGGAACAGCTCAGCAGACCGGGGACAGGGAATCGAGCGGATCCCGGGGCGGAGGAGTTGAGGGAGACGCGTGAAGCGTGGAGGATGGGACCTGCGTGCAGGAAGGTGTCCGCCAGCTGGAGTCCTTGATCCGGGCCGAGATCGCGTCGGCCGGGGGCATCCTGCCCTTCGCCCGGTTCATGGAGCTCGCCCTGTATGCCCCAGACCTCGGGTACTACGAACGCGAGGAGCCGATCGTCGGGCGGGCGGGCGACTTCTATACCAGCGTCAGCGTCGGTCCCCTCCTCGGGGAACTGATCGGGTTCCAGGTCGCCACCTGGCTGGAGGCACTTCCCGAGGGACCACTCCATCTGGTCGAGGCAGGTGCCCACACCGGCCAGCTGTCGCTCGACCTCCTGCGTCATCTCCGGAGCCATCACCCGGACCTCGCGGACCGTGTCCGACTCTGCCTCGTGGAACCGTCGTCCCGTCGCCAAGGATGGCAGCGGGAGACGCTGAAGGATCTGGCGGGGACGGTGTCCTGGTTCACCACCCTGCAGGACCTCCACCGATCCCATCCCTGTCTCCAGGGCGTGCTCTATGCGAACGAGCTGCTCGATGCGTTCCCGGTCCACTGTGCAGCCTGGGATCGGGCACGGGGGCGATGGGGAGAACTGGGGGTGGGTTGGGAGAATGGCCGCTTCATATGGGTGCCGCTGCCGGAACCCCGCCCAACGATCAGGGCGGGACTGCGACGGCTCGACCTGCTGCCGCAGGAACTCCTTGAGCTGCTGCCAGAGGGTTTCCGGGTCGAACTCGCCCCGGGTGCTGCAGACTGGTGGCGCGAGGCCGCAGGATGCGTTCAGCGGGGGTGGTTGGTGACCCTCGACTACGGACTGTCCGACCTGGAATTCCTGATGCCACACCGGGCGGCAGGAACGTTGCGGACCTACCACCGGCATCGTCCTGGTGGCGATCCGCTCGACCAGCCCGGACTGCAGGACCTCACGGCGCACATCCACTGGGACGACATCCGATCGGCGGGCGAGCAGGCGGGGCTGTCCACGGAGACGCTCACCTCCCAGCGGCAGTGGCTCAGTGGAATCCTTGCGGCCACGGTGAAGTCCGGGGAGCGGTTCCCGGAATGGGACGCCTCCCGGGTCCGCCAGTTCCAGACACTGACGCACCCGGAACACCTGGGTCAGGCGTTCCGGGTGCTTGTCCAATCCCGGGGTTGATGGGATCGGGTGTCGATCAGCGCAGTCCGGCCAGTTCCTGGAGGGTGCGCCAGTTGTCGAGGCGCTCCTGACGGCTGGCCAGGAGGACCTCGCTGGGGTTGCCCTCGGCGTCGAAGTGCTTCGCGAAGCGGCCTTCCGAGCGGGCGAACATGATGAAGTCGTAGATCTCGTTGGTCTTCGGCTCCACGTAGAAATCCTCGGTATTGGCAGGATTGCCCTGGAGGCTCAGACGCTCGCTGATCTTCGATCCCTTGCGGGGATCATAGATCAGGACCGGGAAGGTCCGGGTATCGACCGCCAGCTTCGACTGGTTCATCGCCATGTTGTCACCCACGCCGTGCTCCGGCTGGCAGGTGGTGTAGACGCTGACGATCGCCGGGCCGTCGAACTCGTTGGCCGCCATGATGGACTTGTAGAAGTGGTTGGTCATGGCGCAGCTGGTCTGGGCCACGAACACCTCGGGGTGCATCATCGCGATCTGGGCGATCTCCTTGCGGCGCTCGGTCTTGCCCGAGATGGCCTTGCCGTGGACCGAGAACTTGGTGTTCTGGCCCATGAAGGTGCCGGTCGATGACTGGCCACCGGTGTTCGAGTACACCTGGGTGTCGAGGATCAGCACCTTGATGTTCATGCCCGACATCAGGAGGCGGCTGAGGGCCTGGAAGCCGATGTCCAGCATGGCGCCATCGCCACCGAACGCCCACAGCTTCTTGTCCTTCCAGCCCATCTGATCCCAGCGGGCCCGGACGCCCATGGCGTAGGTCGGGCCGTTCTCGAACAGCGAGTTCGACCACGGCACGAGGTACGGATTGTAGGGATAGGTGGAGGCGTAGACCGTGGAACAGCCGGTGGAGTTGACGATGCCGATGTTCTCCTTGCCGTACACGAACCCGGTCGCGGCCAGCATCATGCGGATGGCCGTGGCCTCGCCGCAGCCCATGCAGGAACCGGCACCACCCACATAGAGGAGCGACCGGTCGGTCAGCATCATGTCCGTCAGCAGCTTGTCATTGATGTACTGCTTCGGGGTCTCCGGCATCTTCCGGTAGAAATTGAAGGTCTTCTGGAACTTCGGGAGCGTCCCCGTCTCCTTCTTGAGCATCGCCAGCGCCCCATGGTCGCCACAGGCCTCGACGCACTCGGCGCAACCCTTGCACTTGGTCGGGTCGATGAAGATGCCGAAATAGCCGGGCTCCTGACCCTTCTTCTCGTAGACGTTCCAGAACTTCGTCGTCTTGCCGAACTGCTTCCGGTAGAGCTCCCGCTCGGTCTCGTCGGTGATCGCGGCGAGCTCGGCGTCGAGCTTCGACTTGGTCACGACCTTCCCGAGGATCGCGGTGTCGGGGCACTCCGTGACGCAGGCCATGCAGGCCACGCAGTTGTCGGAGTTGAGCAGCGGGATTTCCGGGGCGATGTAGGAGAAGTCGCGGAGAGCTCCGGAGCCCGCGGTGATCAGGGACCGGGCAACCGAGAGGTCGGCGGGCAGTCCGAGCTCGGCGGAGCCGTCGTTGTAGGCGCCGACGATGCGGTCGTTGAAGTCGGCAACGTTCAGGACGTCGTCGGTGATGGGCCGGGTATTGACCCGGGACGGGGCGGGCTTGGCGATCGTTTCGGTGGACATGGAGTAAATCAGGGATGGGGGATTACTTGGCGACGGCAGCCTGGGTCGCAACGGCGCCTTGGGACTCGATGATGGACTTGGGCACCTCCATCACATCGAGGAGGCCTCGACGGACGCACTGCAGGTTCTCCTGGACGACGTGTTCGCCACGTTTGCCGAAGTACTTGCGGATGTACTTCTCGACCGCGCCGAGCACCTGGTCCTGTCCCATGCCCGACTCGCCGGCGAACGGAGTCACCTTGATGAAGATGCCCACGAGCGCGACGCCCTGCATGCGCTGCTGAAGGTCGGGATCGGTGGCCACCTCGCGGGCGATCTTGACGGTATCGAGATAGTACACGCGGACCCGTTTGGTGCGGATGATCTTGCGGCCGAACTCCGGGATCGCCTCCCAGACCTTCTGGGGATCGGTCTCGGCGCTCTGGATGAAGATCGAACCGTCGTGCGCGATGCCCTCGAGGGGGTTGCCGAGGTTGAAGGCGTTGACGTCGTTGAGCGGGATGAACTCGACGTGGTTCAGCTCGCAGTGGGTCCGGAGATGCTCCTTGGCCACCGTGAGGTAGTAGGTGGTCGGGAGACCCTTCTTCTCGGAGCCGTACTTCGGATAGGCCTGCACGTGCAGGTTGAACAGCTCGCCGACGAACGAGGCGATGAGCTTGTTCGTCGTGACCGAGCCGAAGCCGCCGACCGAGTGGCCGCGCATCGAGAAGGCGCTGTCGGGACGGACATCCGGATCGATCGTCTCATTGATGGCGAGGGCATGCTTGACGCCGACCGCAGTGTACTCGCGGGGCACCGACTCGAGCATGTTCTTGGTGAGCGCGATGAAATGACCGGGACGGACGTCACGGGATCCGAGACCCGCCGAGCTGGCCAGGATCCGGGGGATCCGGCTGATCTTCGCGTACTTGAACTCACCCTTGGAGCCGAAGGAATTGCCGATGAGGGCGTCGGCGAAGGCCGCCTTGATCGCCTGTACCAGGGGATTGGACTGGGCGAGCGGGTTGTCCATGCGCTCCACCACGGTGAACGCCTTGACTCCCTTGAGGATGTCGACGAGCTCGGTCGCTGGGAACGGGGCGAAACAGGTGACATTCACCACACCAACTTTCAGCCCCATCTCGTCCCGGATGTAGTCCACCGCCGCCTGGGCTGTCTCCATCATGCCGCCCATGCCCACGATGGCGTACTCGGCATCGTCCATCCGATAGCCGTCGACCACGCGGTAGCGGCGACCGGTGAGGCTGTGGAACTCCTCGAAAACGGAGTCCACGACGCCCGGGATCCTGTCGTAGAAATCCCGCTGGGCGATCTTGCCCTTCATGTAGGAATCCTGGTTCTGGACCACACCCGACATCAGCGGGTTGCGGGGATCGAACATGCAGCGGAGGCGGTCGTTCGGATCGCGGACGAACTTCGACATGAGTTCCGTCTCAGGCAGCCGGACATTCTCGATGGTGTGCGTCGTCAGGAAGCCGTCCTGCACGTTGAGAAACGGGGTGTCGGTCTCCTCGGCGATGCGACGGCAGATCAGTGCGAGGTCGCCGGCCTCCTGGGCGTTCCGGCCGAACAGGATGCCCCATCCGGTATCGGCCACCGCCATGACGTCGTCATGGCCGCAATGGACGTTGAGCGAATGACTGGTCATCGCCCGGGCGCCGATGTGGAACACCACCGGGAGACGCTTGCCCGAGATCGTGTAGAGCACCTCCTTCATGAGGACGAGGCCCTGTCCCGACGTGAAGTTGGTGACGCGTCCACCGGCGAGCGCGAAGCCTTCGCAGGTGGAGGCCGCGCTGTGCTCGGACTCGGGCTGCACGAACACCAGCGTGTCGCCCCACAGGTTCTTCTTACCGTTGGCCACCTCGGTCTGGTAGCCGGTCCCCATCGTCGTGGAGGACGTGATCGGATAGGCGCAGGCCGCCTGGGTGATGTGGGTCTCCACCCAGGTCACCGCACCGGCGCCGTCGGAGGTCGTGGGAATCCCCGGGTAGGGGAACTGTTTCTGGCCGCTGGCAGAACCGTTGTTCATGAGTCTTCTAGGAAATGATCTCGTGGGTCGACCATCGACAACCACCCGTGGCAGCCGATGTCCGCGCAAGACACGGGAGTTGAAATGCCAGCCGCAGCTGACGCAAGCCAAATGCCGGAAACGATCCGGTCCATCAGCTCGGCTCAAGCGTTTCTGCAGTCCGACGAATCCGACTCCGCCGCCCGGAGACCTCCCATCCTTCCACCGACCTGTGAACCCGCAAACGCGAAGGTGCCCCGCCTCCTTCAAACCGGCTCCACGATCCTCGACAGGACACCCCAAGAACCCCGCTTGACGCCCCACGGATTCAGGATGTCCTTTCCGGTGTATGACACCCCTCAAACAGCAGCTTCCATGGAGTCTTCGGCCGCTGATGCTGTGTGCGATCGTCTGGGGCAACGGACTGGACACCCTGGCGGTGGACTGGACGCAATACCGGGGGCCCCACCACGACGGCTCGAGCCCGGAGGTGATGCGGACCGACTGGAACGCCCGTCCGCCGCGTGTGGTGTGGCAACGGGCCATAGACCCTGCGTGGTCGTCGATCACCGTCGAGGGCAACCGGGCCTTCACCCAGGGCAACCGACGCATCGGGAGCGAGAATCGCGAGGTGTGCATCGCCCTGGATGCCGAATCCGGCGCCGAGGTCTGGGCCGCCAACCTGGGTGTTGCGGACTATCCAGACGCTGGAACCGGCAGCCTCGACGGTCCCCGCTCCACTCCCACGATCCACGGCGACCGGGTGTATGTCCTGACCTCCTACCTCGCACTCCATTGCCTCGATGCAGGCACAGGGCGGGTCCTTTGGCGGCGTGATTTCCCCGAGGAATTTCCCGGCACCCGGGTGATCTCCTGGCAGAATGCGGCCTCGCCGCTGTTGGTCGGGGACCGGATCTACCTCAATTCCAACGTCGGCTCCGGAAGCCTCACCGCGATACGGGCGACCGACGGGGTGACGGTCTGGAATCGCGAGACCGATGGGATGACCCATGCGACGCCGAGCTGGGCGACCCTCGACGGCATCGAGCAGGTCCTGTTCCTGCCCTCCCGGGGACTGGTGGGCGTGGTTCCAGACTCCGGGGACGTCCTGTGGCGCTACGCCTTCACGCCC
>CAZZKQ010000035.1:0-14129 GCA_964654875.1 uncultured Verrucomicrobiota bacterium
CGCCCGCTTCGAACGTCCAGGTCCTCCTCTGCCGTTGATCCCACTCCACCTGCCATCCGCCCTCGTGGATCCAACACCTCGCCGGGTGGGCGCTCCCGCGCCCAGTGATGCAGGGCACTGCATCACCCACCACCGTTGAATCGGGACCCGACGCTCTCTCGGGGTATCCTTGCCGCAGCGTCACTGATCCCAACCAGTGTTGGACATGGCACCCGCAAGCAATCGAACCAGAACCGCGCCTCCGGCCATGAACAGGACTCCCGGCCACATCGAACTGGACATCGCCTGACTCGAACGGGACCAGGCACGACACCCCACAAACACGCCCAGCACGGCGCCGCAGGCGAAGTGCACCCAGAATTTCCCCCAGTCGTAGGGAAGGTTGGAGTTCATGGGCCCGGGAGTCTGACGCAGCGATCAGCGATGCCTGCGATGCACGAGGCAGTACATCCGGGCCAGACCGGGTCGCAGATGGCGACGACACGTGCACGCGGTGCCTTGCCTACCGAGGGCAACATTCTCCAGAAGGCGCTGGGCTACCGGGTAGTCCCCATCGCCGTTTGCGGCCTTCAGGAGCTTCATCGCCTCGCGCCGGGAGGAAATGGACTCGTTCCGCAGCAAGATCACCGAAAGCAGATACAGGGCCTCCTCGCGTCCATTTTCACAGATCTGTTTGGACCCAATGGCGCGCCGATACATCGCTTCGGCCAACGCCAGATCACGCCGGATACCCGCTCCATGCTGAAGGCAATAACCGTAATCCACCATGGCGTCGCCATCCCCAGCCATCGCGGCTTTCCTGAACCATTGGGCCGACAGTCTGGCGCGACCCAGAACTCGATAGGCCACCGCAATATTGGAGATGGCCGTACCGTCACCGCACGCGGCTCTGGGTCGCCACTTCCGGATGTCACATCGCCAACGTTCCTCGATAGTCATGGTCTTGGCTCCGGCCAAACGCCCCAATCTCAGCGACCGCTCCCGGAAAGATCCGGCCTGCCGCGGGAATCATCCACAAACCCTCGAGGATCGTCCGATCGCCCACGGGGACTTGAGTTCGGCGTAGCACTTTGGCCTGGCGCCGTCCTTCGCTGAAACACTCCATTCCAAAATGGGATGAGTGCCATGAGAGCCGCGACGACTTGGATCCATGAGGGTGTGCGATGGTCCACCAACATGGAATGGCCCACCTCAAAGTGCGACAGCGTGACGCTCGCCGGGAGCGTGAAATGTTCAAGGTCTGTCGCCGACAAGGCGACGAGGGCGGAGTAAATCTCCAGGGCGTCGCCGTCATGGGAGGGGGCCTGTGCCGATTGCGCCTGTGAGCGCATCCAATCCCGGACGAGGCGCGGGGAATCCAGCCGGCCCGACAGGTGGGTGGGGCGATCGGCAAATCCCGAATGGGCCTCGTACGCCAAGGTCTTCGGGTCGACGAACAGGATGCCGTAGGGCTGATGGTCGGCGAGCGGCGTATAACGGATCCGCAAGTAATCGATCGGTGTGCTGCGCTTCAGCCATGGAACTGAAAAACTCGGAAAGGTACGCCCCTCAACGAAGATGCAGTTGTAGTGCGTCGAAACTTTCGGATCGAACCGCAAGAGGGAGGACTGTCCAGCCCACCGGTTGCCAAACGCCGGAATGACAATCCACAGGAGTGAAAGGAAACCCACCGTAATCAGGACTGCCCTTGTGAGTTTGGAGTTCATGGTTGGCGGGGCACAGCTATCTCGACGGCTACAGGGGTCACACTGGATGACCTGACCCCGAATCATGCCCGGGGTTAGGCAATAGGTGTTGTGATCTTATTGAGGTCATCTTGGCGGGCTCCCATCAATCCGACGCGAATACCCCGAGCCTTGAGTGCGGATACTGCGATCGAGTTGATGACCAAAAGAGCGATGAGGCTGATGCACGGTATCAACCCAAGAATCACATAGAGCCAGGGCACTGAGAGTTTGAGGGCAGCAGCGAGCTGGTAGATGAACACGAGTGAGACAATTCCAACGATGAGCGGGAGAAACGGAATGACGAGTGACGCCGCATAGGCCGGAATGGAGATAAGAATCAGCCAAAGGATCGCCTTCTGGCGCCTGGCAATGTCGAGGACTTCTGAGTCGGTATAGGTTCGGTTGGATGCCATCGTCGAAGCTGAGTTGAGCGTTCAATGGCGCCCAGCAAAAACAGTCGAGGGCGCAATAGATGACCTGACCCTAACAGGAACCTGCCACCCCGGTGCAGAACCCGAGGAGGGGCGCTCCCGTGCACAGGGACGCAGGACACTGCATCACGCACCCGTCACGATCAGGGTACTGAACTCAAACTATCACCGGACCCAGATTGCTAATCCTCCCAACTAGGGGGTAAATCCCAGAACCTGTCTTGACCCGACTACCCTGTTAGTACTACCGTGGTAGTCGTTATGAGCGAACCCCCTCTTCGGATAGGTGATCTCCAGCTCCACATTCTCAAGGTGCTCTGGGAACGACCGGACTCCGGTGTTGGGGTGGTTCACGAGGCGCTGAAGCCGGAACGGGACCTCGCCTACACGACCGTTGCCACGATGCTGCGGAAGATGGAGGCCCGGGGATTGGTCACGCACCGCGAAGAAGGTCGCAGTTTCCTTTACCGAGCAGCGGTCCAGGCGGACGACGTGAACCGAAGTGCCGGAGACCACTTCGTTGGACGCTTATTCGAGGGGAGTCTCGCGGACGCAGTCAGCCATCTCCTCACTACCCGTGAAGTGAGCCGGAAGGAGCTCGACCAGCTGGAGAAGCTCATCCAACAGGCGAAGAGGAGGGTCCGATGAGTCCCGAGATGAGCGGATGGGGACCTCTGCTGAGCCGACTCGCGGTGGAGGCGCTTTTGCTGGTGGCCTTGGCGGCTCTTGCCGGTCGATGGGTTGCAACGGTCCAGTGGCAACGACTGCTATGGCAGTCGGTCTTCGTGGCCTTGTCGTTGGTCTGGGGTGTCGAGCTGTCCGGTGGACGCGGCTGGATTCCCAGTTGGCTTCAGGATCGTCCCCTTTCCCCAACACCGCACACGATGACGGCACAGGTAGAGAGCGGAATTCTCGATCGTGGTTCGGAAACGGCCGATCTTGCGCCTCGCGACGAGACCTCCGGCAGTGCGTTGCCGGTCAAACCATCGTGGTGGCCTAGTCTTGTCTGGTCGCTGGGGTTGGGGGGCTTCCTGCTGAGATCGATGAGTCACCGCGTTCGGTTGATCTGGCGCATCCGCACGGTTCACCGGACCTCGGATTTGAGGGCGTCGAAGCGGTCCGCCGAAGCCATCGATCGGATCCGGAATACCATCGGCCTCGGGCCTGTGGACCTGCGAGTGCTGCCGGGCCTGCAGGGTCCGGCGGCCTTCGGCATCCTGCGTCCGACAGTCGCCGTGCCCGAGGATTTCGAAGAGCGGTTTTCCGCCGTGCAGCAGGAGGCGATGCTGGCCCATGAGCTGGGGCATCTGGCACAGCGTGATCCGGTCTGGCTGCTGCTGGTTGACCTCGTCTGTGCGGTGGCGTGGTGGCATCCGCTCGTGTGGTGGGCGCGACGTCAATTCCGGGCGGCTTGCGAGGCGGCGGCGGACGATGTCAGCACACTCGTGCCCGGAGGACGGATCGCGCTGGCGGAGGCACTGGTTGAGTTCGGACGTGTGCTGACTGCGCACAGCGGTGTCGGTGTTGGAGGCAGCGGACTCCGTTCGGATCTGGCCCGTCGCGTCACGGCGTTGGTGGAGCAACCCGGGGAACTGCAGACGATTCCACGCCGAAGCCGGTGGATGTTCCACATCGGCCTGACACTGCTGATGGTGGCCTGGCTCCAGATTCCGTTTTCAGGCTCCCAGGAAGGAATCGGAACCCTGATCGCAACCGCATGGGCTGAAAGCGCTGTAAATGTTACCGCAGGCAAGAGGGACGCGGCTCCTTCTGTTACCCCTCTGGCCCACGAGGCGGGGCAGGCGATCACGGGTTCCCCGTCGACAGCACCCGTTTCCACCGAACCCAGAGCCAGCGCGACTCCAGTGGCGACAGCATCCGGGGAATCCGGGACCCAGGTCCTGATGTCAGTGTTCCTGGTCTCAATCGTCGAACGGGGCCCTACCGACATCGGGCTGGATTGGTTGTTTGGTCAAACCGTCACCAACAACCCCCCTCTGGTCTCAGCAATGGCCAAGCGGGTTCCCGGGGGTGATGGAACCCTGAAAGGCGATCGACTGCGGGTGGATCGGCTCACCGTGGAGGGACAGGTGGCTGTTCTCAGCCGGGATCAATTCACAGCGCTGAAGGCGCGATTTGACCAGCGTGACGGAGTGGATTTCCTCTCGGCACCCAAGGTCACAACACTCTCTGGTCGTCCGGCGAGTGTTTCCATCAGTGATGTCATGACGATGGTGACCGGCGTGGACGCCCAAGACGCCTCGTCAACGAATCAGGCCGAGATCCGGTATCGAACCGACCAGGTGTCCCAAGGTGTTTCGGTGGACCTGGTACCAACCGCGCAAGTGGACGGGTGGCGGGTCACGGTCCTGGCATCTGTGACCGAGTTTCTCGGGTATGATGCGCCCAAGGAGACGGATCAGATCACCGCAAAGGCCGGCAACGGCAAACCGATAGCGGCCGTCGTACCCCTGCCACGCTTACAGGTCCTTGAAACACGAGCCAACGCCACGACCCAAAGCGGTGGGGTGATTGCCCTGCGGGGGCCGATGACCGAGCGGGTGATTCAGTACAAGGACAAGGTTCCCGTCTTCGGGAACATCCCGCTGATAGGGCGGCTGTTTCGAAAGGAAGGACGTCAGACACAGCGCAATCGCCTGTATGTGTTCGTCCAGCCCGAGACGATCGATGCCGAGGGGAACTCCCCGCCAAAGCCCTGAAGTGGCCCTCGACACAAGGGTCTGTCCCCAATCCTAGTCTCCTTATCGAATAGAGGACCTGACCCCAATCAGAGGTTCCTGCGCCAATCTCCTGTGCGGGCGGACGATTCCCGGTAACCTGAGGCAGAAACCGCCTCAGGAAGCCGGTGCCATGAAGCCAGAGACCGGATCCCACTCCTCAACCCCATCCTGCCCCCACTGCGGCGGACCCATCCCCTCCGACGCCCCGGGCGGACTTTGTCCCCGTTGTGTGCTCCTGGGTGCCGCACGGCCCTCCGAGCCCGCCGGTCTGGGCAGGGCAGCCTCGGAACCGAGTCTCGATGAGGTCCGCGCGGCCTTCCCCGCCCTCGAGGTGGTCGAGCGTCTCGGTGCCGGTGGCATGGGCGTGGTGTTCAAGGCCCGTCAGCCGGCACTCGATCGTTGGGTCGCCCTGAAGGTGCTGCCCCGAAACCTCGCTACCGATCCGGCATTCACCGAGCGCTTCCAACGCGAGGCCCGACTGCTCGCACGGCTCAGCCACCCGGGAATCGTCGCGGTCCACGATTTCGGCCAGTCCGGACCCTTCTGCTACCTGCTCCTGGAGTACGTCGATGGGGTGACCCTCCGTCAGGCCATGCGCACGGGGGACGTCACACCGGCCGAAGCCCTCGCACTCGTGCCCCGGATCTGTGAGGCCCTGCAGTTTGCGCACGACCACGGCGTGCTGCATCGCGACATCAAGCCGGAGAACATCCTCCTCGACACCGCGGGCCGGGTGAAAATCACCGATTTCGGCATCGCCAAGCTGGTCGGGGATCCGCTCGGAGACATCGCCCTCACCGAGAACGGCGCCCGTCTCGGCACGCCACACTACATGGCCCCAGAGCAGGTGGAGGACCCCGCCCGGGTCGATCATCGGGCCGACATCTACTCCCTTGGGGTGGTGTTCTACGAATTGCTGACGGGCGAACTGCCCTTGGGACGGTTCGCTGCCCCCTCGATGAAGTCGGACCTCGATGCGCGGATCGACGACATCGTGCTGCGGGCCCTGGCAAAGGAACGCGAGCTCCGCCAACAGAGTGCCGGCGAGGTGAAGACACAGGTCGAGCACCTAGCCCGCAATCCTGAGGTGCCGGCGCCGGCGTCCCCGCCTCCATTTCCCCCAACGCCGCCGGAGGGGCCCGCCGTCTCGATGACTCGTCTGAACTGGGCGGTGGGATTGGTGACGGCGAGCCTCGTTCTCGGTGGGCCGCCGGTCATGGGGCTGGGCTATCTTGCCGCAGTGACGCATCACAGCCCGCTCGAATGGCTGTGGGTCGGCCTCACTCTGGGGCCTGCCGTCCTTTGTGGCGTCGTCGGTACCGTCCTGGCAGAGCTTGAGGTGCCGGCGTTTCGTCGAAATCCCGCCCTGAAGGTCGGGCGTTTCCGTCTGATGTTCGCCCTCGGAACCTGGCCCACAGTCCTCGCCCAGTTCTGTGCCGGTGTTGTTGCCGCAGGCACGGGCTTATTCCTGACCGGCCTCGGCACCGGCTTGATCCCCACCCCCCTCTTAGGCCTTGGCCCGCTAGGACTCGCCGCAGTGATCGCTGTCGCGACGGTCGTGGCCGTCGGAATCCTCATGCCGTGGATTCTGGCTCGTCATGTCTCCAGTCCCGCTGAGTCCCGGGGCAAGGGTCGGGTACCGACGTTTCAATGGCTGCTTCATGGTGGGATCACGGTCCTGTTTCTGGTCGCGTTCTCAGGATACCTCAGGTTCATGGTCCTGAGGGATCGGGAGCAAGTGGCCCGGCAGGCCGTTGCCCAAAGCAATCCGCCCCAACCCCCTGAGGAACTCGGTAACCCGAACGTCCCAGAGATCCGGCTCTCCATTCCCACGAATCATCTGGGGCGAATCAGCGCCCGACTGTGGAGCAACGGTGTCGTGGTGCCCAGCGGGGGCGTGTTTGTCGACATCCCCGGCGCAGCGGATCGGCGGACCGAGGCCCGGGTTCGGTGGAGTCACCAGACCGAAGGGCCGAAACGGGACCCGGATCCGTCGTGGACGATCTCCGTCACCGAACCTCGGGGTACGTTTCAGCTTCGCCCTTCCTGGATCGAAGGGCAGCCGACCCAATGGGAGATCATCGACGTTCCGTCCACCACGATCGGGTCCACGGATTCGTCGCCAACCATCCCAGCCTGGTCGCCCATACTGAGCGGATCGGGTCGCGGTCTGCACGGTCCGGTGCCGTGGCATGTGACGCTGGAGGTCAAATTTGTGCCGACACCACCCGGGGGCCTGACGGCAGAGCAGCAGGAACTGAATACGGTCCGGGACCAGCTTTATTCCCTCCGGCAGCGGGCAACCACCGACGCCACCCCGACAAGTCGCGGTCAGCTCATTGATCTTGAGGGCCGGGAGGCCTACCTGAGAGCGGTTGTTGCGGTTGTGGAAGCGAATCCCGCCGCCGCGGCCAGGGCCATGCTCGATCACGCCCGGGCGGTCCTGGCCTTCACCGAGGAAGAGCACCGGGCGGGTCGGGCCACGACAAACGATCTGAACCGGGCCCGGACCGTGTTGGACGCAGCGGTCAAGAATGCCGGTCCGGTAGCCGGGAACGCCCCATGACCCCGGAGGCTCCATCAGGAACGGGATCGCAGACGCTCCTGACGGCGGGTGGTTTTGAACCGACCCGCTGGACGTTGGTCCTGGCGGCCCGTGGCGGGACTCCGGAGGCCCGCGCGGCGCTCTCCGATCTCTGCGGGACCTATTACGAACCGGTGGTCCGGTTTCTCCGTCGTGAGGGACGGGATCCCGATGCTGCCCGGGAACTGGCGCAGGGATTCTTCGCCCGGGTGTTGCAGAGCGATGGGTTTGCGTCGGCCGATCCCGCACGAGGCCGGTTCCGTTCATACCTGCTCGGGGCGTTGCGCCATTTCCTGGCCGACCAGCGGGACCATCGCCAGGCGGTGCGACGCGGCAGCGGGGTGGTTCCGGAGTCTCTCGACGGGACCGCGGAGGGCACGGGACCGCAGGTCGCAGCCGAAACGGCGGACGATGCGCTCGCGTTCGACCGTGAATGGGCATTCGACCTGATGCGACGAGGTCTGGATCGGCTGTCGGCGGAATACGCGGCGGACGGAAAAGGTGCGTTGTTCGAGGCCCTCAAGCCCTGGCTGGGTGGGAGTGTCGCCCAGGAGACCGGGGGCGAGGCTGTTGCTCCGGCTGGGCTTGGCCCTGGGGCGTTGAAGGTTGCGGTGCATCGGCTGCGACGGCGTTTCCGGCAGATTATCCGGTCCGAGGTGGCCGATACCGTACCCGACCCGGGTGACGTCGACGCCGAACTGCGTCACCTGGTCGAAGTCCTCGCAAGGGCGGCATAGCACCCTCCAAGGACCTGTCCCCGGACCATTTCCTGGGTTTATGAAACTCGAATGGCATGCCCTGTGGGACAGCAGTGCGGAGGTTTTGACAGTGGGAGACTCCCTCGCTTCTCTCGTCATGTGACCCGCCTCATCGATTCCAGGAGAAGTGTGCCGCCACCCGCGGGGGTGCCTCTGGGATCTGCAGTCGTCTATGAGCCGGAGGGAAAAGGTTGCCGGCGGTGGGTGGTGCTCCGCCGTCCGGCACATGTAAAGCCGTCCGTGGCCAGGAAAGCCTACGTTGACGCACGTCGTATCCGCGGAATCAACCTGGACCAGCCGGCCTTCCCGGTTTGGTGAACCATGCGCGCCCGGCTCGATTCCGGAGCGTGGTTCCGAAGGCACCACCGGCTGCCCATGTCGGCTGCCCTCAGGAAGGCTCTTACCGGGGTCACGGAGTGGCACCTCGCGTCGATCAGCATCGCGGAGATTCTCTACAAGTGGCGGCACCGGGGCCTGCCAGTCTCGAACCCAGATGAATGGATGGAAGACTCCTTGAGTGGCCTGACTATGCAGCCTCTGTCGGCATCCATCGCCCGAAGGGCGGCTCTCTGGGAATGGCCCCACGGCGATCCGGCAGACCGGATCATCGCAGCCACCGCAGCGGAACTCGAGTTGACGCTCGTCCACACGGATGAAGTCCTGAGGGAACTCGCTGGCTTCAACCAAGTTTTCTGCCGAGGCACAGGCCGGTAGGATGGAACGGGCGGATTAGCGATCACCGACGTGATCCGCAGCTAATGCCCCATCCCCCCTAAGCATACCTCTCAGTCCGTGGGACGGATCCGTGTTGGACCTCCCCACGTCCCGATGAAAGTCTCCGGGACATTCTCCTGTGATGTTCCACACCCCTTCCTTCAACCGCTCAGCCGCCGCCTCAAGGGTCTGTCCCCAAGCAGCACTCTGAATCCAACGACCTGACCCTGACCCGCCCAGCGCAGCGCAATCCTATCCGTAAGTGCCTGACCCTCAACACAAGGACCTGGCCCCAGGCCATTATCCCAGGGTCCAACTAATGACCTGGCCCTCGCCCAAAGCGCCCAAAGGGCCTGTCCCCAAACGACACCTATGACCCGTCCCCAGACGGCAAACCGTGGCCAGATGAACCTGAATCTTGCCCAGATGACCTGGCCCCAAACCGTCACCCATAAAGGCACGACTAATGACCTGGCCCCCATCCGAAGGACCTGGCCCCAAATCGTGGGTCAGGTCCTGCTGGGAGTCCTGCTGGGGGGCCTCCCGGCTGCCTCGGAGGCCTCGGATCTCTCTGCCATCCGCGTGCCCAACGGATTCATCATCGAAACCGTTGCGGACTCCCCACTCGTCAAATACCCCATGCTGGGTGGGTTCGATCCCGAAGGGCGCCTCTACCTCTGCGAAAGTGCCGGGAAGAACCTCGACGAAGCCGGGATGCTCCGGGAACGACCCAACTTCATCAGCCGGCTCGAAGACTCCGACGGTGACGGGCGGTTCGATCGCAAGACGGTGTTCGCCGACCAGATGACCTTCCCGGCCGGAGTGCTGTGGCATCAGGGCGCGGTCTACGTGACCAGCCCCCCGTACCTCTGGCGTCTGGAGGACACCAACGGCGATGGGGTGGCGGATCGCCGGGACCCCATCGTCGGGACTTTCCGATCGCTCGGGCATGCCGGCGATATCCACGGGCCCTTCCTCACCCCCGACGGTCGACTGGCGTTCACCGACGCCCCGCTCGGGCACGAAATCAAGGACCGTCAGGGACAGGTCCTCCACAAGGGAACCGCAGCCCGGGTGTTCCTGTGCGATCCTGACGGCTCCCGGCTGGAAACCTTCTGCGGGGGCGGCACCTACAACCCCATCGAGGTCGCCTTCACCCCGGCTGGTGAAATGCTCGGGATCATGACCTGGTACAATCCCGACGAGGCCCGGCATGACGCCCTCGTCCACTACATCCTCAACGGGGTGTACCCACGACGGGTTGACGCCTGGATCAATGAGTTCCAGCAGACCGGCCCCCTCATGCCGGCACTCATCCGATACGGCCTGGTCGCCCCCTCTTCGATCGCCCGATACAGATCCGACACTTTCGGGAGTGCCTATCGCGACACCTACTTCATCTCGTTCTACAACACCCATCGCGTCGATCAGATCGTCCTCGAGCGCGACGGGGCCACGTTCAAGGCCCGCCAGATCCCGTTCCTCGAATCCTCCGATCCAGATTTCCGGGCCTGCGATGTGATCGAGGACGCCGACGGCAGCCTGCTGGTCATCGACACCGGCGGATGGTTCATCAACGGGTGTCCTAGTGCCCAGGTCGCCAAGCCCGAACGCCTCGGGGCCATCTACCGGATCCGGAAGGAGGGTGCCGCGGTCCAGGATCCTCGAGGGCGGACGCTGGACTGGAACACCGCCAAGTCCTCCACCCTCGCAGCCCGTCTCTCAGATCCACGACCCGTAGTCCAAGACCGGGCCCTCGAGCTCCTCGGTCGCCCCAGCCCGGAGTCTCTGGAGGCGTTGCGGGTACCATGGACGCAGTCCACCAACCCTGAAGTCCGGATCCGAGCGCTCTGGGCCCTAGCCCGGCACCGCACCCCGGAGGCGCGCGGGGTGATCCGACAGGGGTTCAAGGACCTGTCCCTCGAGGTGCGCCTCGCCGTGGAACGAACCGTTGGAAGTGACCGCGACGCCGCCAGCCTTCCAGAACTCCTACACACCCTCCGCTCCGAATCTCCCGTGGAACGCCGCGAGAGCGCATCGGCCCTGTCGCGTCTTGGCAACGCCGAGTGCGTGCCCGCGGTCCTCGATGAACTCGACCGCGCTACCGACCGCTTCCTCGAGCACGCCCTGATCGACGCCTTGATCCAGTCCGGCGACGAACCCTCGCTGTCCGAGGGTCTTCGACGTCCGTCCCCCGCAGCTCGACGCGGGGCGCTCATCGCGCTGGACCAGAAGACCGGGAAAGGTCTCCGCCCGGACCAGGCCCGGCTGCTTCTCGCAGATCCGGACACCCGAGTCCGCCAACGCGCGGTGGACGCCATCGCGCGCCGTCCCGAGTGGGTGCAGGAAGCCGTGGGACAGATCCAGTCGTGGCTGTCAGTCCCGACCCTGGACGCCGAGGGTCAGGCCTCGTTGCGGCATCTTCTCTCGGGACTCTGGAACCAGGAGCCAGTCCGTAGCGTCGCCGCGGCTGCCCTCGCCGCGCCCTCCACCACCCCGGACCGCCGTCGGCTCCTGCTCCAAGTCTGGGCCCAGGACGGACAGCCCAAGCTCTTGAAGGACTGGCAGGGACTGATCCGGAACACGCTCGACAGCACCGACGACGCCATTCTGCTGGAGGGTCTGTCCCTCGCCCGGGCCGCCCGGACTAACCTTTGGAACGAGTCGATCACCCAAGTGGCCCTGAACCCCGATCGGACTCCTGCGGTCCGCCTCCGCGCTGCCGAAGCCCTGGGCACCACTGCGCCGCTCCCGGATCCCATCCACGCCATGGTGGTCGACATCGCCCGCCAACCCGCCACCACCCACGCAATGCTCCGCCTCCAGGCGGCCCGTCTCCTCGGACAGGTCCCCGGAACCCCCGATCAGCTGTGGCTCAGGACCGAAGTCGCTGCCCAGGCCAACGGTGTCGAATTGGCCCAGCTGCTCCCCTCGTTCGAGCGCCCATTGACCGACTCCACGGCGCTCGACCTCGCCGCCGCGCTCGACCGATCCCCGGGCCGAGATGCACTTCCAGTGATGGCCGTCGATCGGATCGCCGTCGCCGCGGGTCCATCCACCCGGAAGGCCCTCACCCCGCTGCTGACCCGACTCCAATCCCGTCAAACCGGAACCGAGGAACGCTACAAGGCGTGGACGCCGTCCCTCACCGGCGGCGATCCGGAGGCGGGACGGCGGGTCTTCCACGACACCCGGTCCGGATGCGCCCTGTGTCACCGGATCGCCGGCGAAGGAGGAAACCTCGGACCTGACCTCTCCACGATCGGGGAGGTTCGAACCCGACGCGACCTGCTCGAATCCATCCTATTCCCCAGTGCGTCCTACGCCCGGGGCTACGAACCGATCGAGGTGGTGCGTCGGGATGGCGAACGGGAGACGGGCATCCTGCACCAGGAAACGGACGCCGCGGTCGAACTCCGCCTCGCGGACCACTCCCTCCGACGCATTCCAAGGAACGAGGTCCAGTCGCTCGGGATCGGTCCGCTGTCGCTCATGCCCGAGGGACTGGAGGGGTCACTCTCGGTCGAACAGATGCGGGACCTTCTCGCGTTCCTCGAATCCCTCAAGGGCCGCTCGCCCTGAACCCATCACCCACCGGTCGATGCCGACTTTCCAGATCTCGGAAACCGTCGGCCATTCAGCAGCCAGCCGATCCAGGTGCTCCGGACCAGGTAGTGGTAGGAGACCAGCAGGACGCCGATCAACGAGACGCTCAGGATCAGCCACTTGAGGAACGGCGACAGGTCCCAGGGCCGGATCAGGGACTGCAGCAGTGCGACCAGCGGATGGTGCATGATGTAGAGCCAGTAGGCCGAGTCCGCGAGGTATCGGATCACCGGGTTTTCTCCGCCGAGATAGCGCCGGAACAGACCCATGAACCCAAAGCACATCGTCCAGGCAAAGAGGATCTGAAGGACCCCAGACACGATCGGCTGTCGCTCCATCGTCGCCAGTCCCAGCGGGAACAGCACCGCGTTCGCCCCAACCAGCAGCCAGACAAAGCCTCGACCCAGTCGACCTTCCACATCCCCGGACTCGAAGTAGAGCGCGCCGACCGTAAAGAAGATGCCGTAGTAGGCCACGAGATGCGGCTGCGGGATCAGCCCGACGGAGGTGTCCGGTCCAAAGCTCGGCCCAAACGGGGCCATCCACAGCTGAGGGATCAGGGTGATCGGCACCAGGACCAGCGGCCATGCCGGAGACAGAAGCCAGGCGTGGGGAATCCGCGGCAGACCCAGCCGTCCCCACACCGACACGACCAGCGCGAAGAAGCCGACCAGCCAGCAGAGGAACCAGAGGAACCACAGGTGATCAAAGAGGGAACCCAAGACCAGATGCCAACGCCCGGAACCATCGCCCCCGGAGATCCGTCCGGATCCCTTCACCTCGAACTGCTCGGAGGTCAGTAAGTCCCGGTAGGCCCGTCGACTCGCCGTGAGCAGATCCTCCTGGGTTTCGGGGGCCTTCGAGCCTTTCGCAACCGTCGATTCTTTCGGCGCAGTCGATGCCATTGGATCTCCCGCACCATTCTGGGAGAGCAGTTGCCGACATTGATCGCGGCGTTGACGGAACGCGGTCTCATCCGACGGGACAGGGATCCGCAGGAACTGGGCGATGCCCCGCACATCGGACCAGCTCCCGCGCGTGGATTCCAACGGGGTCTCTCCCGAGTAGTCCTTCACTCCGACATCCGCGCCCCGCTCGATCAGCATCCGCAGCACCTCGGGGTGGGCGAAGAAGGCCGCCGAGTGCAGGGCACGATGCCCGCCGGCGCTCGGCTTGTTGACGTCGGCCCCCTTGTCGAGGAGCAGTCGGACCGCCTCGGGGTTGTCGTAGTGGGAGGCCCACGACAGCGCTGGATCCCGGATCTCAGGATCCACCTCGTTGGGATCGGCTCCCGATTCAAGGAGTTCACGGAGGCGGCTCAGGTCTCCCTGTCGGATGGCCTCGACCACTTCGGAACGGACCCCCGGTTGGGAGAACCGGACCGCGTCCTGCGCCTGGGCCCGACTGCGCGCCCAGCCCACACACCAGTCCTGGATGGGAAGAACGGTGACGACCCCTGCGATCAACGGCAGAAACACCCGGAGGAACCGCTGTCTCAAAAGCGCCGTCATCCCCCGTCCCCGCCAGAGCATCATGGTGAAGTAGCCGCTGACGAAGATGAACAACGG
>CAZZKQ010000036.1:0-14125 GCA_964654875.1 uncultured Verrucomicrobiota bacterium
TCGTCGCCGATGAGGTCGATGGCATCCCGATACCGTGCCTCGATTCCATGGCGTTCCGCCGTCTCCCGGAGCCGCAGGTCGTCAGGTTCCGCCAAGCCGGCCAATTGCACACCCGGCAGGCCGGCAAGAACCGAGGCATGGAGTCGTCCAAACCGTCCCGCTCCAGCAAGCCCGACCCGGACGGGCTTCGATCGGGGTGGCGGCCCCGAACTGTCTGACCTCGCCATGCGACTGGTGCATCCGTTCATTCGACCGGCGAAGTGGATCCAAAGTCCGCGATTGCGGCGAGAGGATCTCTGAACTCCATGGGTTTGGAGCCTCGGAAATCCAACGGAGTCGATCCGCCGGTCCCAGCGAAAATCTACCGGACGTCCTGAAGGACGATGGGTACGGTTTCTCCATGTGGCTGCCGTCCACTCATGGCGTCTTTCGAAGAATCCAGGGGCTCTTGGTCCTGCTCCTGTTTGGGGCGTTGGGGTTCATACCGAATGCACTCGCCGAACTGAGGATGGAGTTCCCGGACGGGACTGAGGTGCGACCCGGGCGCGATTGGAAGGTTCGTGTGGTCTGTGAGGATTCCAGGGCGACCTGGAAGGCGCTTCGGTTCACGGTCGAGGCCCCGGCTGCCCTGGGTGATGTCGAGGCCCGACGGCCTGCCGGGCTCGGATCGGGGATCCACCTGACCCAGACCCAATCCCCCCAGGGCGCACTCGTGGAGGTCGCCTTGAATGGCCTCACCGTACCGAGTGGCCAGTGTCTCGCCGAATTGCACTGGCATCTCGCCCCGGAGCTGGCGGAGTTGGCCCAGGCCTCGGTCGCCCTCGAGTCGATTTCGGTGGTGGCATCGGATGGAAACCCCACCGCGCTTCCTTCCAGTCGACAGCCTTTGAAGGTCGCCAGTCCCGCGGATGGTCCCGCGATCCTCCAGGCAAGGCTCCCGGATCTGCAGCTGTTTGGAGAACCGGGAACCCTGCACCGCCTGGAAGGTTCGTCGGATGCGGTGGTCTGGGATCCCTTCCAGGGAGAGACGCTGCATTCGGCACTCGGATGGGATTCGCCCGTACGGATTCCACTCACCGCAACCGGAGCCGGTAGCCTCCGGTTCTTCCGGGCCAGGGCGCAACCCACCATTCGGGTTCCGGTCACCCTCACACCCCTCTCGGATTCCAGGCCTGTGCGCACCCGTCAGCCGTTTCCGCTCGGCGTCCGGGTGACCACGGCGTCGGGGCAGGCCGTCGGTGCCGGCACGGTGTCGTTCTGGGCCGGCTCGGAACGGCTGGGCGTCGGTGTCGTCACAAACGGCCTCTGCAAGATCCTGGCGGTGGCACCTAGGGAGGGTTCCTTTTCGGTCTCGGTCCGGTTCAGTGGATCCGCGCTCTTTCTACCCCGATCCGAGGGCCTGGAACCCGCGCTCAGGGTGTCGGACTTCCTCGAGGGCGACGATCTGACCGACTCCCCGACGGCCTCATTTCCCGATGAGGGGGCCGGCTGGGTCTGCGTGGCGACGAATGGGACCGATCCCGTCGTGGGGAACGAGCTCAAGGTCTTCAGGCGTGGACCGGACGGCGCACTGACCCTGGAGCGGACCCTCCCGCTGGGAGGGCGTGGGATCCAGGTCCTCAGCGACACGATTCCGGCGTCGAACGCCCTCTTCCTGAGTGCCAACGGTCGTTGGATGTTTGCGGTGAATGCGGGATCGGATGAGATCACCGTCCTCAGGATGGAGAGTGACGGTCCCCGTCTCATGGGACGGTTTCCTTCGGGCGGCTCGCTTCCGGACTCCATCGCAGTGTCCCACAACCGTGTCTTCGTCAGCCATTGTGGTGCGCCAGGTAACATCACCGGATTCCGACTCGGTCTCGATGGCCGTCTCACCGCGATCCCTGGCTCAACCCGATTCCTGAGCAACCGAGGGCAGGGGGACTCAACTACTCCGGCCACCCTCCAATTCACACCCGATGGTCGGCAACTGATCCTGACCGAGGCAGATGGTGACGTGATTTCGGTCTTCACCCTTGGGACGAATAATACGCCATCGGAGCCCACGATCGTCCCGGTGCCGGGGACAACTCCCACGGGGACCGCGTTCGCCAAGGACCGCTTCCTGATCGTCGCCGAGGCCGCGGGAGACCGCACCGGGGAGGGCACCGTTTCTTCGTGGCAGGTGCTGTCGAATGGCCTGTCCGCCATTACCCCCAGCACCGCCACCGGCCAGACGGCCACCTGCTGGGTGGCCGTCGACCGGACGGGCAACTCCGCCTATTTCGCGAACTATGAGGACCGGAACCTGAGCCGCTTCAGGGTCGGGTCCGACGGCTCGCTTTCATTGGCCGAGGCTCGGGCGGCGGATCTGGGCGACGACGGATTCCCAACCGATGTGGCAATAAGCCGGGACAACCGTTGGCTGTACGTCCTGTGTGACACCCGGAATTCGGTGATCGGCTTCAGGATCCAGACGGACGGGACCCTGCAACGAATTGGGGAGTTCGTTGGCGCACCGAAGGGTTCGGTGGGTATGGTGGTCTGGTAACCTCCAACAGGAGACTCGTTGATGTATCTGACCCGCAATCTGATCGCCTGGCTTCTTGCGTGGCCCGTGATGGTCCTCGTCGATGTCGTCTTTCTGTTCCTGTCGGGGTTGATCGTCCGAGCCTGGTGGGTTCCGGCTGCCGGAACCCCGCAGACCGAACTGGAGGTGGATGCCTTCGCGACCATGCTGGTGGGCTGGGGTGTCCTGGTCGAGGCCCGCGAGATGGCCGTGCTTCGGTGCCGAAGCTATGTGTGCCCCCATGAAGGTCTGGACCGTGCCCTCAATCTGACCTGTTCCCGGTTCGGTCTTGGCATCATATCGCTCGGTCTCCTGATGGAGAGCCTGATCGGCCTGGGTTCCGAATACACCCAGAGCATTCTCTCCTCGGCGGCCCGGCATCGGTGTTTGGACCTCCTTTGGGTGCCGTTCCTGCTCAGCATCGGAGAACTGGGGATGCATGTCTTCCAGGTGCTGAAGCTGCGCTACGCGCCACAGACGCGTTCCAGGGTCCTGGAAACCGCACTGGCCTCCCCTCCGCCGGATTAGGGGCGAGGGCAGGGGGCTGCTGGGCAACGCGTCCGACGAGATTGAATGGATTCCGTCCCCCGGTTAGCGTTTTTCCATGCCGACACTTTTCCGCCGGCTCGGAACCACGAGCCATTGCTCACCGCTTCAGCGGCGCCTCAGGGCATCGGGTCTGGGTGATGCGGAATCCCTGATGCGGTTGGCGGTTCAACGTGGGTGTGGATACTACCGGGACGCCGTCCAGGGAGAGGTGCTCGACCCCGGAAAGGATCAGATTTCCAACGAGGAGCTCTCGATCGGCCTCCTCCATGGGGGCCAGGAATGGTCCCCAGCCCTGATCCGCATGGGAGCCGCCATGCTGGGAGCGCGAGGCAATGATCCCAAGAGGTTGGCACGTCTGGCTCGCCTCGAGAGGTCCGAGGTCGTCGTCAGGGAAATTGCCAGGGTCGGGAACATCACTGAGCCGGACAACAGCCTCTGGTCCTTTCTCCTGCGGGAGCTTCCAGTGCGGGGATCGATTCCGGCGGGAGTGCTGCCACATCCCACTCGATTCGTCGCGATGACGGCGATTACCCGGGAAGGTCTTGGGGTCCAAAGCCGGTGGATCCGTCCGGAGCAGACCCATGAATAATGCGACCCGAATCCTGCTGACCCTGGATCGTCATCTCGATCATCCAGTCCGTTTGATTCTCTACGGTCGGGCCGCCATCCAGCTCGGATTCGACTCGGCTCCCGAAGCAACGGCACGATCGCTCGATGTTGACGCCATCATCCCCACCGACCAGGTGGAGGCTCTGGCATTGGATCGGGTCTTCTGGGAAGCGCAGGAGTCCGCAAACCGAGAACTGGAGGCAGACGGCCTGTACATCACCCACCTGTTCCCGGCGGACATGGTCATCCTCCGTGCAGATTGGCTGAACCACCTCGTCGCGTTGGAGAGGCCATCGACCCGACATCTCGAGCTATTCCGTCCCTCCACGGTGGACCTCATTCTTACCAAGATGATGAGGGGCCTGGACCCTCAGGACCTGGACGATGCTGCATTTCTGTGTCGGGCGGGAAGCGTTTCGCGGCAGGCCTTGGAATCCGCGTACTCGAATGCTCTTGTTCCTCCGATTCCCGAAATCCAGGAATCCTTCAACATCTGTCGGCCCGTGTTCCTCAGCATGGCCCTCGGGTGATCCAAGACCACGCGGGTCCACGCTGGCCTTCGGACCCTCCAGCGGGCACCCTCTCACCACAGTTTTCATGTACTACCTGCGCTGGCTGTTTTCCCGGACACTCCGCAAGGCCTCCGAGATGGAGGATGCGGTCCGAAAGCTCCTCAACCACCAGCGGGACATCCTCGCGCCCCAGGCCGTCCAAGCCATGGAACAGGCGCTCAAGGACTTCCGGCAGACCGTCCGCGGTGGCGCACCGCATTCGTCCATCCTCGATGCAATGGACAACCTGGAGAGCACCGCATCCAAGTGGCTCAAGCCGTATCCGAATCCCAGCATCCGGGAGAACGTCCTGATGCTCCTCGAGATTGCCGTCCTGATCGTCGGGAGCCGTGCCTTTCTGATCCAGCCGATGGTCATCCCGACCGGGTCGGCCCAGCCCACCCTCTGGGGCGTCACCTACGAGGACCTGCGTGACACCAATACGCCGGTGCCATCCTGGCCGATGCGGATCTGGGAGAAGGTGGCCTACGGGGTGAGCTACTACCAGATCACCGCTCCCGAAGACCTTGAGATCACCAACTGGGATGAGAATCCCACGATGGTGATGCCCTTCGTGAAGAAGCAGAACATCCAGACGACCGCAGGACCCATCACGGTCTGGTTCCCGCCCGAGAGCTTCCCGCGGCAGCTGGGCTTCTTCGATGAGGCGCGTCGCACGATGAAGAAGCGTCGGTTCCGGAAGGGCGAGGAGATCGCCCGGGCGCGGGTGACCACCGGGGACCATCTGTTCGTCGAGCGGGTGTCGTACAACTTCAGACGACCCGAGCGCGGCGACATCATCGTGTTCCGCTCCGAGAAGCATCCCGGAATGACCGCGAACACGCACTACATCAAGCGGCTGGTCGGACTGGGCGGCGAGACCGTGCGGATCGGAGACGACCGGCATACCTACATCAACGGCCGTGAGCTCACGACCAACGATCCGGGATTCCACAAGGTCTTCGCATTCGATCCAAACCAGCCGCCGGTGGCCGATCGGTATTCGGGTCACGTGAACGGCACGGTCTGGCAGCAGAACTGGGGCAATCCGGGACCGACCCGCAACTTCCCGGACGGCAAGGCCGAGGTGCAGATCCGACCGGACCACTATGTCACATTCGGCGACAACACCATGAACAGCGCGGATTCCCGCGACTGGCCCGTTCCGGATTTCCCTCAGGAACGGGTGATCGGGCGCCACTGGATGGTCTTCTGGCCGTTCCTGAGGAATGGTCGACTGAATTTCGGCTGGGGCCAGGACTAGGGCAGGGGAAGAGCGGAGGGCAGGGGACATGGACTGGATCGAACCGCCCCAGCGCAGCACCAAGAAGTCCTTCGCCAAAAACTGGAAAGGCACGGTGGTGGGTGGCGTTGTCGGGGGCGTGATCGGAGCCTTGATTGTTCCGTGGTTCAGCGGAAAAGCCCCTGCTGGGACAGACTCCTCGGCGAACATCGGATCACTGCTGATCCTGCTGGCCGCGCTGCCGCTGGCATGGCTCGTCGCGGTTGGGATCCATGAGCTCGGCCATCTCATCGGGGGCTGGCTCATCGGGGGACGCTTCCTCCTGTGGGTGGTGGGACCCATGAAGGTCCTCCGGACCCCCAAGGGCATCCAGTGGGGTTGGAACCGGAGCGTCAATATGGCGGGCGGGATGGGCGCCTGTCTGCCCCACGACTGCAGCCGGCTGACCGCCCGACAACTCATCGTCATGGTCTTGGGCGGACCCATCGCGAGTCTGGTTCTGTGGGGCGTGCTCCAGGGGCTGTTGCTGGTGGTGGAACCGGCCTCCGGAAGGGTTGCCACAACGGTAGCCGACGTGGTGACGGTGACGGCATACCTCTCTCTGCTCCTCGCAGTCCTCACGCTGGCGCCCTTCACTGCGGGCGGGTTCAAGTCGGACGGACGACGCGCGTGGGACCTGTCCCGGCGGGGTCCGAAAAACGACCAGGAGATCGCCATGATGATCCTGACGATGCAGCAGCTGTCTGGGACACGACCGCGGGACCTGGATTCGGGTCTGCTCGAGCGCTCCCTGAGCCTGGACGACGGCTCGCTGTACGACCTCTACGCGCGCCTCAACGCCTATCTGCACGCGGCAGACCGGCAGGACTGGGAGACGGCCCGGAGACATCTGGAGACCCTTGCGGCGTCCGAAGACAAACTCGTGCCGCTCCTCGCAGCCACGGTTCGGTGTGAGTACGCCTGGATGGTGTCAACGGCAGGATCGGATCCGAGGCTGGCTCGGACCTGGTTGGATTCCGCAGGCCCGATGGATTTCGATCCCGCGACCCGACTGCGCGCCGAATCTGCCGTGCTGCTCGCCGAAGGAGCCCGGGAATCGGCCCACGCCAAGGCGCTCGAAGGACTGCAGGCCTTGGAAACCCGGACGATGAGTCCGGTCAAAAGCCCATTCGCGGTCGAAGCGCTGGAGCGTCTTCGAGACCTCTCTGCACGACCCGCCTGAATGATTACAATAAATGTTATATTTAATATGGATGGATCTGGAACCGAGGTATAGGACTGCCCTGTGGAAGTTCTCCCGCCTCAGTTCCAATAGCCCATCAGGCGGTTCGGACCGAAGTCACTGTCCAATGCCCCACCGCGGGCCGCCGCCTTCAGCTGGAATCCGACACCGACCGTCCAGTTGAGTCCATTCACACCGTTGTCCTGGAGTCGGACCGTCAAGGCGCCGACCCAGCTCCGGAAATCCCGCGACAAGGTGTAGTACTGGGCCTGCATCGTCCCGGTCTTGGCCTCGAACTGCTGGCTCATCCGGAGGCTCCAATTCTCGTTCACCCGGTATCCCATGCCCGAGTAGAACAGACTGCTGTCGAGAAGTCCGAGTGCCGGGATGCCGACCAGGTAGCGGTTGCCCACCGTCCAGTTGAAGGATTCAACCGGGGTCCACTGGACCAGGTTGTCGAACTCCTTCACCTGGCTGCCCACGATGTCGTAGCGGACCAGGTTTCCGTAGGCGAACCAGTCGCGGGGCTGGAGCATCAGGCGCGAGTAGCCGTCGCTGAACCGGGAGTTGGAGACCGTGGTGTTCGGAATCTGGAGATCCCCGACATTCCAGTCCGTGTACAGGTTCCAGGCCACAAAGGGCTTCACGTTCCCGGATCGCTTGGTCTGGAGCAGATTGAAGAGCGAAAGCCGGATCACATTCCGGTAATCCAGGGAGTCGATGGAGTTGTTGTCCGGAAACTCCACGGGATCGAGTTCGAGCGACGGCGTCCGACGATCGAACTGCGGCAGCAGGAATGGCTGGACACTCGGGGTCGGCACGTAGGCGTAGTTCACCGACGGCTGGATCACGTGCCGGAGACCGTCGAGATCCCAGAACCCGCTCTTCGTGTTCTGCCACAGCGCCGACGCCTTGCCGGTGACCTCGGCCCCTGTGTTGAAGATCCACCGGTTCTGAGCCTCCAGTGGCAGGCCCGTGGTTTCGGAGTACGCCGTGAAGCGGCCCCCTGCCCTCGGGATCACATTCAACCAGCCGAACGCCGTGTACGGCAGGGTCACCTGGTGGAACGTGTCCCCACGGAACGCCGAGTAGTTGGTCGAGGCGTAGTCGCCCCCGCGGAACTCCAGATAACCCGCCCGGTTCTGGCTCTCGTAGTACAGCGGCGTCCTGCCGATCTGTTGACGATTGCCACTGAAGGTCACCTCTGGCAGTCGCTCGACCTGCTGCTGGAACGGATTGACCTGCGGGACTGTGATGACCCCGAGCGTGTAGTTCTTCCAGAGCTGCTGGGCCTCGAACAGCGTGAGCGGCTGGGTGTCCGACCGGTACTCGTTGTCGAAGAAGTCGTGGACGATGTTCGGATCGCTCTGATAGCGGACCGTTCCCTTGAGATAGAAGTCCTGGTAGGGATTCGCGAAGTGGCTGTAGTTGACCCGCCCTCGGTTCTCAGGAAGTGCCCCCCCGAAAAAGTTGGTCCCGCCGAGCCGGTCATTGACGTAGTAGACCTGCCCCTGCCCCTGCCCCCATTGGCCGAGATCGTACTTGGCCGTCGGACCGATGCCCGGCCCACGACGGCTGTAGTAGTCCAGTTCGAGCGCGGTCTGGAGGGATTCGCTCCAATTCTGGTTGTACGAGCCGAGGACGAAGGCGCCCCAGCTGTTGCGATAGCCCGGGCTGGCGCTCCAGGAGAACCGTCGCTCTCCGAGCGACTCGGTGAACTTCGGATAGTACATCACCGGCACCGGTCCCACGAAGGCCGTGGCATCCTGCGCGGTGAGGGTCTTGTTGTCCGTGACCGTCAGGCTCCGGGCCTTGATCCGGATGCCGGGCTCCGCGACGTCATCGGTCGTCACGAATGCGTTCGTGGCGGTCTGGACCTGGTTGGTGGACCCAGCCTTTAGGTTCTCACCGCCGACAAAGTAGGGGGGAGAACCAAATCGGAAGCGCTCCGACTCGACCTTGCGATTGACGTAGTCGTACTTCACCTGGTCACCCCGCCAGAGGACGGCTGCGCCATCGGCTCGGTTCTCCTGGATCGAGACATCCCCCTCTGCCTCAAGGATTCCCGTGTCGGCACTGATCCGCACGCGCTGGGCGGTGAGGATGGCTGTGCGGAAGCGGACCACGACACCGTTGCGCGCCGTTGCGATGTTGGTCTTCCGGTCGATCTCCACCTCCCCCATGCCGTCGGCAGAGGTGATCACGACCTCGGAGTCCGCCTGCGACGGCGAAGCCTCCTGTCCGACAGCGGAGGCGGTCAGCAGGATGGCCAGTCCCCAGGTAGTAAGACGCATTCGAGGGCATGACGCTACGGAGAGCCGATGCACGCGCCAAGCGGGGAAGTGGGTGAAACGCGTTGGGCTCCAATTCTCCATGCTCCCCAGCCGGTTGAAGTCCCACTAGCCTCAGCCTGTGTCGGATTTCCCTCGGCAGATTGCCGCGCAATTGGAAACGCATCACCTCGTCCCTGAAGATCGACGACTCGTGGTGGCGGTTTCCGGCGGGCTCGACTCGATGGTGCTCCTGCATGTCCTGGCAGATCTGCGACGACCACGGCTCGACCTCGTCATCGCCCACGCCAACCATCAGCTCCGCAACGTGGAATCCGATGCCGATGCGGATCTCGTCGAGACGGCCTGTCGAAAGCTGGGGCTGCGATGTCGTATCGGTCTCCTCCGCGTCCGCGAGACTCTGGATCGATCCCGGGAATCCCTCGAAATGGTGGCGCGTCGCCTGCGTCACCGATTCCTCGCGTCCACAGCGGCCAAGGAGGGAATCGGCACGGTGGCGACGGCCCATCATGCCGACGACCAGGCGGAGCTGCTGTTGCTCCGCCTGCTCCGAGGTGCTGGAAGCGAGGGCCTTGCCGGCATGACCTGGAGGAGTCCCGCTCCGTTCCAGCTCCCGAAAGCCCAGGAACTCACGCTGATCCGCCCCCTGCTCCGATGTCCCCGGTCGGAACTCGAACGGTTTGCGAGTCAACAGGGCATCCCGTTCCGGGAGGACTCTTCCAATTCCGACCGAACCATTCTTCGCAACCGGATTCGACATGACCTGCTGCCGCTTCTGGAGCGGGACTTCAACCCTGGCATCCGTGGGGTGTTGTGTCGGACTGCCGAACTGCTCGGAGACGAATCGGAACACCTGGCCAACGAAGCCGCCGCGTGGCGAGGATCCCTGGAGCGTCTCCCGTTCGCGTCGCTTTCCCCTGCCCTCCAGCGCTGGGTGCTTCGACAGGAACTCTGGAATCTGGGACACGACGTCGGCTTCGAACAGCTGGAACGCCTCCGGGGGCGGCAAGGCGTCACCGTGTCCCCCGGGATCGGCCTGGAATGGTGTTCCGGTGAGGGTTTCGTTCGGCAGGAATCCCTCGGGCGGTTCTTGTCCCAACGTGTTGAGACCACCCTTGAGTCCAGCGGTACCCAGGCACTCGAGGATCGATTCGTGCAGTGGAAACTGAAGCCGAGGCGTAGCTCCGATGCCCTGCCCCCCCGACTCCCGGGATGGGAATGCCTCGATGCCCGGGCCGTTGGACCCTCGGTGATCTTCCGGCACTGGAAGCCAGGAGACCGCTTCCAACTGCTGGGCCAGAAGCGAAGTGCCAAGCTCCAGGATCTGTTTGTGAACCGAAAGATTCCGGCTGCGGTTCGGCGACGGCTTGCGCTCGGGGAAACAGCCGCAGGCCAGATCTTCTGGGTAGAGAGCCTGCCGCCTGGGGAGCTCTTCAAGGTCACTCCGGAGACACGTCGACTCCTGACGATCCGAGCACAACGAGCGCCGGGCTGACCCTCTGACCCTCGGTCCGGCGCCCGGGTGGAAAAGGGTTATCGCGACACCAACGGTGCCAATGGTTGCCCGGATTCTACTCTCCATGCTATGCACCCCTGAATCCACCCGATGAGTACTCCAAGGCGACCCCATGAATCCGAGGTTCGGCAGATCGTTGGTCCTTCCTGGCTGTTCCGCATGTTCCACGAGCCCACGGCCGCGAGCTATCGGATCGCGCACAACATCCTGAACCTGGTGATCTTCGTCGCCGCCATTTCCGGGGCATTGGAGACCGTGGACTCCCTCCATGACCGCTTCCACAGGTGGTTCGTCGCGTGCGAGTTGATCATCACCTTCATCTTCAGCCTCGAGTACATCGGGTATGTCATCACCACCCGCCGCAGGCGCGACTACATCTTCAGCTTCTGGGGGATGATCGACCTGCTGGCGATCCTGCCGACATACCTGCAGCTCGCGAACATCACTGCCCTGAAGTCCACCCGTGTCCTCCGTGTCCTTCGTGTCCTCAGGGTCCTCCGGGTGCTGAAGCTCGCACGCGAAGCCGTGACCCAGCTCAAGACGGACAAGGCGGGAAAGCCCCGCAGCCCATTGCTGACGAATCTTGTGATCTATTTCCTGGCCCTGTTCTCCGTGGTCATCATCTCGAGCACCCTCATCTACCACGCCGAATACGCACACGGGGAGGTGAATACGGTCCAACGGGTCGGCACCAACACGCTCCGGTTCACCGCAAGGGACCTCCGGGGCGACCTGACTGGCGCCAAGGTGATCATCAGCGGTGAATCCGGCTTTGATGGCGTCTGGGACGTGAAGCTCTGGGATCCATCGAAGGGGGTCTTCGAGGTGACGATCCCGGACGCGGCGCTGATCAGCGGGCTTTCCGAGAAAGCCACCCCAATCCATACCGCACAGGATCCGGAGGAGAGGATCCGATGGGGCAAGGAAACCACCGTGAATGGCGGGCTCTCCAGCTTCAACTCCGTACCCCAGTCCATGTGGTGGTGCGTGGTCACGTTGACCACGGTGGGGTACGGCGACATCTATCCGGTGACCCTTGCGGGCCGATTGATCGCAGTCGTGACCATGTTCTGTGGGTTGGTGCTGTTCGGCATGCTCATGAACATCGTCGGCAAGACGATGATGGTCGCGCTGTTCGGGACGGAATCGGTCGACGACGACGGGATCCCGCAACGACGGGATTCCCATCCCGGAGACGTTGGTCCGGCCGACTGGAACCCGGCATGGCGACACTGCCCGACGTGTGGCCGTGCGGCCGCCGAAGACGGCCGCCACGGACACACCCACTGATAAACAGCGAACCCGACTCCACGCATCCCCAGACACCCATCCTGCATGAGCACACCCCCGACAGGCACGGCCAGGCGTCTGGTCCATGGAGACAAGGCGCCGCCCTGCAACCTCGTGATCTTCGGTGCCGGTGGCGATCTGACCCGCAGGCTCCTGATCCCCGCGCTCTACAACCTCACCCGTACTGGACTGCTCCCGGACCAGTTCTCCCTGATCGGCGTCGACCGTCAGGAACTGACGGACGAGGGGTTCCGGGACCGGCTCGACCAGGCCGTCCGGTCTTTCGCCCTACAGAAAACCTACTCAGTGGACTTCGATGAGGTGCACTGGAGACACCTCCTGGGCCAGATGAGATATGTCCGGGGTGATTTCACCGATCCTGGGCTCTACCAGAACCTGAAGGGGCTCCTCGACGGAGAGAACCGGACCCATGGGACCAGCGAGAACGTGGTGTTCTACCTTGCGGTTGCGTCCCGGTTTTTTGGACCGGTGATCGGCCAGCTGGGGCAGGCGGGGCTCGTGGAGGAGGGACCGGAACGCTACCGCCGGGTGATCATCGAGAAACCCTTCGGCAACGACTACGAGTCGGCCCGTGCGCTCAACCAGCAGATCCTCAGGACCCTCCACGAGGACCAGATCTACCGGATGGACCACTTCCTCGGGAAGGAGACGGTGCAGAACATCATGGTCAAGCGGTTCGCCAACGGGATCTTCGAACCGTTGTGGAACCGGAACCACATCGACCATGTCCAGATCTCGGTCGCCGAGACGGTTGGCGTGGAATCGCGGGCCGCATTCTATGAATCGACCGGCGCGATGCGGGACATGGTTCCGAACCACGTCTTCCAGCTCCTGGCCCTGATCTGCATGGAGCCGCCGAATTCTTTCTCGGCCGATGCGATCCGTACCGAGAAGACCAAGGCCCTCGATGCGGTCCATGTCATCGATCCGGTGACGGACGTCGTCCGGGGTCAGTATCAGGCGGGTGGCCGGGAGGGTCAGGTGCTCAAGGGCTATCGGGATGAGGAGGGAATCCATCCCCAGAGCCTCACCGAGACCTATGTCGCCATGAGGCTGGGCGTCGACACGTGGCGCTGGTCGGGCGTCCCGTTCTATCTCAGGACGGGCAAGCGGATGGCCCAGCGCAGCACCGAGATCTCGATCGAGTTCAAACGCCCCCCGTTCTCGCTCTTCCGCGAGACCCATACGGAAGAGCTCGAACCCAACACCCTGATCCTGAAGCTGCAGCCGGACGAGGGGGCCTCGCTCGCCTTCGGGGCGAAGGTGCCCGGCCCGGCCATCCAGCTGGGGCAGGTCCACATGGACTTCCACTACAAGGACTACTTCCAGAATGCCCCGAGCACGGGCTATGAGACGCTGATCTACGACTGCATGATCGGAGATGCCACCCTGTTCCAGCGGGCCGACAGCGTCGAGGCGGGCTGGCGCATCGTTCAACCCTACCTCGATCTCTGCAGGGAACAACCCGGGGCGCTGCTGGAGTTCTATCCGGCAGGCGGACAGGGCCCCACCAAGGCCGATGCCCTGCTGGAGACTTCCGGACGCAAATGGCGCCGGCTCGCCTGACCCCCACGATTCGAACCCCACCGTTTCCTGTGTCGCCTCAACCCAGGCAAGGGACACCTCCCGCGCCCAGATCGAACAGCGCTACACCCCGGATCCCTTGCCTCGAGTGACCGGCCGGATCAGGAGAACCAACACGACAGACACGACGCAGGCGCTGGCAAACACCGAGAAGATGACGTTGATCGGAACCCCCCGATCCCGCATCGCCCCGAACCCCCAGTCCGCGAGACCGCCGCAACTGATGCTGACGAGGTTCATCAGGCCGTAGCCGGTGGCGCGCAGCTCGGGGCGCACGATCTGACACAGGATCGGCATGTTGTTGCCGTCGAAGAATCCCCAGCCGATGCCAAACAGCACGAGGGAGGCAATCGCAAGGGGAAAGGAATTCAGGCTGGTTGAGTTCCCCACCCCGAACAGGGCCGGGATGATCAGCATCATACCGAGGGCGCTCACACGAATCCGACCGCGGTCCGAATGCCGCATCCAGCGGTCGGCCAGCCAGCCTCCACCCACCGCGGCCACCATCGCGGCTGACTGCCAATACAGTGTCGCCGAGACCCCGGCGATGCCCTGGCTGATGTTGAAGCTCTTCTGGAGGATCGCAGGCATCCAGTCCCGGACCACCCAGCCCGCCAGTGCCGGGAGCGTGAAATAGAGCACCAGCAGGAGGAACGAGACATTGGTCACGAGTTCCGACAGCACGGCGACGGGCGAGGTGG
>CAZZKQ010000037.1:0-13784 GCA_964654875.1 uncultured Verrucomicrobiota bacterium
AGGCCGAGGCTCTTCCGCTCTGCGCGGACAGCCTCCTCGCTCCTATGGGTCAGATGGGCGATCTGGCGGTCGGAGAAGCCGAGGGATTTGGCACGTTTGAGGAGGTCTGCGTTCATGCTCGAAAAGCCGGAAGAGGAGGACACACGGTCTCCATTGTGGCGAGGCGGAAGTTGGATTCACCCGTTGCCGTCCGCCCCATGGTAGAGGGGTTCAGGTTGTGGGTTGCCACTATGCTTTCCACCCTCCCGATCCATGGGATTGCCAGACAGGGGAAGGGCGGTTGACCCTGAGGCATGAGATCTCTGTTTCTTGTGGTTCTTGCATGGTCCGGCCTCGGCCTCGGCTGGGCGCAGTCGCCCCTGACCCGGGCCCATTCCCACAATGATTACGAGCACCCACGTCCCCTGATCGATGCCTTGGGCCAAGGGTTCTGCGGGGTGGAGGCCGATGTCTGGCCGGTCGGCGACCGATTGCTGGTGGCCCATGAGCGATCCCGGGTGAAGTCCGAGCGGACGCTCGAGACCCTCTATCTGGCCCCTTTGGCCGAACGGGCCCGGACCAACGGGGGTGGAATCCAGAAGGGGTCGAAGGAGTTCACCCTTCTGATCGATGTAAAGGCCGATCCGGTCGCCTCCTACGCACTTCTGGCTCCGCTGCTGGAGCGTTACCGCGGGATCCTGACCCGCTTCACCGACACCAATCGAACTCCAGGTGCTGTCACGGTGATACTTTCCGGAGCCCGTCCCATCGATCAGGTCAAGGGCCAGCCGGTTCGGTGGTGTGCCATCGACGGGCGACTCCCAGACCTGGAATTGAATCCCTCACCTCATCTTATTCCACTGGTGAGCGAAAGCTGGCGACCCACGTTCCCGGTTCAGATCGATGCCCCCCTGAGCGCTCCGGATCGTGATCGGCTTCGTTCCCTGGTGCGCCGGGCCCATGAGCAGGGACGGCGTATCCGGTTCTGGGGGACACGGGACAACCCCGTGGTCTGGAAAGAGCAGTTCGACGCGGGGGTGGACCTCATCAATACCGACAAGCTGGAGGGGCTCCGGGCATTCCTGCTCCAGCAGGGACGGTGATGCCCGGACACCCGTGGTGCCGGCAGCCGGTGGTCACTTGGTCACGCCCCGCTCGCTGGTCTTCACGAAATCGATGAGATGAAGGAGCTCCGGGCTCGACGGGAGTTCCCCTTCGAGCCTTGCGATGGCGTTGGGGACGGAGAGCCCGTCCCGGAACAGGATGCGGTGGGCCTGCCCAAGGCTTCGGATCGTCTCCGGATCGAGTCCCGCGCGCTCGAGCCCCACCAGGTTGGCCTTCACCGTTTCTGCGGGGTCACCGGAGACCAGCATGAACGGAGCGACATCCCGCCGGACTGGCGTGCAGGCGGCAACCATGGCGAGCCGGCCAACGCGGGAGAACTGGTGGACGGCCGACATGCCTCCAAGAATTGCGTGGTCTTCGATCACCACATGTCCGGCGATCTGTGCCAGGTTGGACATGATGATATGGCTCCCGAGGTGGCAGTCGTGGGCGATGTGCGTGTAGGCGAGCAGATTGTTGTGCGACCCGACAACGGTCGCCCCCCCGTCGGCGGTCGCCGCGTGGATGGTCACATATTCCCGGAATGTGTTCCTGTCTCCGATCTCCACCCGGGTGTGACCGCCCTGCCACTTCAGGTCTTGGGTTCTGCCCCCGATGCAGGCGAACGGAAAGATCTCGTTCCCGAGTCCCAGACGGGTGTCGCCATCGAGAACCACATGGGAGTGGAGCCGGTTGCCGGTTCCCAATCGGACTCCTGCTCCGATCACGCAATAGGGCCCGATCTCGCATCCATCGCCGATCTCGGCGCCCGGGTGGATGATGGCGGTGGAATGGATCGAAGAGGCCATGTTCAGCGGTCCACAAGCATGAAGGTGACGTTGGCCTCGCTGACTGTCTCACCGTCGACCAGGCAGACGCCTTTGGCCTTGGCGATCTTGCCGCGGATCTTGGTCATCTCGATATCGATCACGAGTGTGTCACCTGGGCGGACGGGCTTGCGCCACTTGACTTCCTCCGCCGACATGAAATAGGCGAGTTTGCCGAGGTTTTCGGCTTCGCGAAGCAGGAGAAGGCCGGCGACCTGGGCCATCGCCTCGAGCTGGAGAACTCCCGGCATGATGGGATGTCCCGGGAAGTGTCCCGCGAAATAGGGTTCACCCATCGTGACCTGTTTGAGTGCGGTGATCCTGTTCCCCTCGATCCGCGTCACCCGGTCGACCATCAGGAAGGGGGGGCGATGGGGCAGCATCTGCATCACCTGTTCGACATCGAGGGTGGCGCCGTCGCGCACTGGTGTTTCGGATGGCTTGGAGTCGGTCACGGGGGACACGGGTTTGGCCGCACCAGCGGCCGTTTTGGTGGAAGGCTTCTCCGTGGCGGAAGCGGGAGGGGGAGAGAATGTCTGGGCCACCTCGATCCGGCGGCGGGTCTGGCCGAGAATGGCCTTGGCCATCTCCGTGTTGGCCTGGTGGCTGGGCTTGACGGCCACCACGTGGGCCCGGAGGGGGCGACCAACCAACGCGAGGTCCCCGACCATATCGAGCATCTTGTGCCGGACGAACTCCTCGGGATATCGCAGCGGCTCATTGGTGAGCACGGCATCATCGCGGACGATGATGGCGTTCTCGAGGCTGGCCCCGCGGATCAACCCATTGCGGTAGAGATGCTCGATCTCCTCGAGGAAGCCGAAGGTCCGGGCATGGCTCAGGTCCCGTTCCCAGCTTTCCTGGGTCACCTCCAGTGAGAAGAACTGGGTGAAACGACCTCCCTTGTCGGCGCTGGTGCAGGTCAGCTTGAACCCGTCGTGGGGGAAGGCGGCCATGTGTGTGTCTCCGATCGAAAACTCGATCGGGGAGGTCAGCTCGATCGGTTCGATCCGATCCGCCTGATCGACGGTTCCGGCCTCCCGGATCAATCGGGCGAATTCGCGGGAACTGCCGTCGGCGATCGGGGGTTCTGGCGCATCAAGCTCGACCACCGCGTTGTGGATTCCGGCTCCCTGCAGTGCTGCCAGGACATGCTCCACAGTGTGGATGCGCACCGAACCCCGGCCGAGTGTCGTGGATCGCTGGGTGTCCACCACATTCTCCGATCGGGCCTCGATCTCGGGCTTGCCTTCAAGGTCGACCCGGCGGAATCGGAGTCCCGAGTTGGGCGACGCGGGCATCAGCGTCATCGTGACCTTGTTGCCGGAATGGAGGCCGATGCCTGAAAAGGCAACGGACTTCTGGAGGGTCTTCTGCGGCAACACCACACGCGGATTAAAGCCTCTCGGTCCTCGATTAAGCAAGGAGCCGCGTCTTGGGATCGCACGGCGGAATCAGGATGGTGCCGGGATCACGGGTTGGGCTGTGGTCGTCTCGTGACGCCCCGCCTGGGTTCCGGCACCCGGCATCGCCACAGGGTTGGACGGATATCCTTCGGATCGGCAATCCGGCCGAGCCCGTTGTTGTCAACGAGGAGCCATGCCGTGTCGGCATCGACCGCCAGCCCCTCCACAAAGCCGACTGGGAGTGGGTTCAGGTATCCATGCTTGGGATCCCGCTCGATTGCCCCATAGGCGAAAGCCGCCTCCACGCAGCCGCTGCCCGGCTCGACCCTGAGGATGCACTGACTTTCCCGACAGAGAACCCATAGTCGTTCGGCGTTCCAGCACAGGTCGGAGTAATGGATATCCCTTGCTGGGCGATCGGGCGGCGAGACGGAGAACGTCCGCTGGACCTTCCAGGTCGACATGGAGACGACCACAATGCGGCCGACGCTCCTTTCATTGGCCACGAACAGCTCACCTCCGCCAATGGCGAGTCCTTCCCAAGAAGCGTTCCCGTCCTCCGAAATCCATTTGCGGACGGGATTCCAGTCGGTGGCCAATCTTTCCGTCTTTCGGGTCTGGGGATCGAATCTGAAGAGGTGTCGGCTGATCTCGTCGCAGACATAGAAACGACCTTGGTCGTCGACGGCAAGGCCCTCCAGGTCGTAGGCGGGGGAGGTCTTCCCGGATGCCGCATCCAAGGCCGCCTTCGTGAAGACGTCTGGGACCAATGTCAGCCGCGCCACGGACCCCTCATCGAGTCCCTCGATCCTGTAGAGACCGGCCTGCTTGTCGTTGACCGTAAGCAGTGTTCCGTCCGCGAGGCGCAGGAGAGCCGAGGCATCGAAACGACTGGCATCCGGGGGCGTGAGCATCCAGGTGCGTTCCCATTTCAGGGACTGCATCCGAACCTTGGACGGGTCGGGCAGCTCCATCGGACCGGCGGCTCCGAGCTGGAACCGGAGAAGCAGGCCGAGAGCCACCGCTGCGCAAGACTCGACGGATCTCATTGCGATCAGCGTGGTCTGATCCGTCCTCCGAGGAAAGCCGGCGCTGTTCCTCCATTCAGAGGGCCTTGGCAAAACTTAACATTTTGCGGATGGGCCTTCCCGCAGTCCCGGATAGGGTTTTCGGACCGATATGGAAACCTGTCATGATTCAGGCGCGCACGTCACACCGCTCCGCGCCGCGGGTGGACTGGTCTGGCGCCGTGGGCCTGCTGGGCCTGAGCTGCTCCTCATCCGGAGGGATCGCCATGGTGGTGACGAGTGGTCGTTTCCGAAGGGCAAGCTGGATCCGGGAGAAAACTTCGAGGAGGCGGCGCTTCGTGAGGTCGAGGAGGAGACGGGCATCCGTGCCCGCATCCTCCGGTTTGCCGGGGTCATGCAGTATCTCGTCCAGGACAGGAACAAGGTGGTCTGCTTCTGGGACATGGAGGCGGTCGGACCTGGTGCTGGAAAGGATGATGGGGAGGTTGCGGAGACCCGCTGGGTGACTCGTGATGAAGCCTTGAGGCTTCTCTCCCATGATCAGAACCGTGAGCTGCTCCGGCACCTTCCCGCGCCACCGCTTTGATGGCAGGGCCACCCAGATCCCGATTGCCTGAAATCACCGTTGCATTCGGTGGCCCCAGGACTCCGGGATGATCCGGGGGTCTTTCCGATTCCCGTCATTGTGTCCATGCATCCAGACATCCTGCTGTCGACGCTGAATGCCCGCTACCTCCATGCGGCGTTCGGCCTTCGATACCTCATGGCCAACCTCGGCGATCTTCGGTCACGGGCGGTCCTCGTGGAGTTCGACATCAATCAACCCGTGGTGGAGATCGCGGAGTCGATCCTCTCCCACAACCCGAGAATCCTTGGACTGGGCGTCTACATCTGGAACGTGCGTCCCACGACCGAATTGGTCTCCATCCTCAAACGGCTTCGTCCCGACCTTTTAATTGTTCTGGGCGGTCCCGAGGTCAGCCATGAACCGGAGGGGCAGGAGATCGTGACTCTCGCCGACCATGTCATCACCGGAGAGGCAGATCTCTGTTTCGGTGAGCTCTGTGGCCGACTCCTCAAGGAAAGCCCAGTGGATTGCAGACCGATCCCCAAGATCATCCCTGCGGCGTTGCCAGATCTGGCCCGACTCGAGCTGCCCTACGATCTGTATGACGACAGGGATATTGCCCATAGGGTGATCTATGTGGAGGCCTCTCGGGGCTGTCCGTTCACCTGTGAGTTCTGCCTGTCTTCCCTCGACATCCCGGTCCGCCAGTTTCCGTTGGATCGTTTCCTCGATGCCATGCACCGGCTTCTCGACCGAGGTGCGCTCCGGTTCAAGTTCGTCGACAGGACCTTCAATCTCCACCTCCCCACCAGCATCGCAATCCTACGGTTCTTCCTCGAGCGGATGCGGCCGGGTCTCTTCATCCACTTCGAGCTGGTACCGGACCGACTGCCGGAGCCCCTCCGTGAACTCATCGCCCGTTTCCCCGAGGGATCGCTCCAGTTCGAAGTCGGCCTCCAGACCCTCAATCCAGAGGTCGAGGAACGGATCAGCCGTCGTCAGAATCACACCCGTATGGAGGACAACCTCCGATGGCTGAGGGTTCATAGCAGCGTCCACGTCCATGCCGATCTGATCGTCGGCCTCCCCGGGGAGGATCTCGAGAGCTTTGGTGCGGGGTTCGATCGGCTCCTGGAGCTTGGACCCCAGGAAATCCAGGTGGGCATCCTGAAACGCCTTCGAGGGACGCCTATCGTCCGGCATGACATCGAGTGGGGCATGGTCTACAGCCCCCATCCGCCCTATGAGGTCTTGCGGACCCGGGTCCTCGATTTTGCGACTCTCGGCCGGCTCAAGCGGTTTGCGGCTTTCTGGGACCTCTTCGCCAACAGCGGCCGTTTCTCAGCCGCTCTGCCGCTGCTGTGGTCGACGGGTGGCATCCCAGTTTCGGCCTTCAAGGCGTTCCTCGCCTTCAGCGATGATCTGCACCGGCAGGGGGTGAAAACCAGCGGCATTGCCCTCACTCGACAGTTTGAGCTCCTGTGGGCTCATGCCGTCCAGTGTGCCTGCATTCCACCTCGGGGAATTGCAGAGGCGCTCGCAGCCGACTATGCCCGGTCGGGACGCAATGATTGTCCGCCCTGGTGGAGTGAGACGTTCGGCCCGATGCCTTCGGTTCGTCGGCGCGCGAACTTGGCTCCGCCGCGCCAGGCCAGGCACCTCTCGGAGGAGGCCTGAGTCCGGGACGTCTTGGTCAAATCTCGCTCGAAAAAACGTCCCTCACCCAGCACGAAGAGCTCCATCAGCTCCCACGCATAGTTTTCGTTCGGCCTCCTTTCAATCGTCTCCCGGGTCTTGTTGGGGCTCCTGCACCTTGCTGATCCTGAGGCTTGAAAGAGCAAACCTCACTGTGGTCACGCCAGCGTGTGTGGTGACCTCCACCGGGTCGGCAAGGCGTCTCAGAAGCGTCAGCATCCCGCTGTTCTCAGCGAGGACATCGGCATGGAAACCGACAATTCCCTGTTCCCGCGCGACCCCGATGAGCCTCCGCAGCAGGAAATTCCCGATTCCCCGACGTCGGTAGCCTTCCCGGACGACGATGCCGATCTCAGCCCACTGGGTTGCGGGATTCCTATGGTAGCGCGCGACGGCGACGAACCGCTGTTCGCCTCCGGCAGGAATGACGCCGACAAGGGCCATGTCGTCGTGGTAGTCGAGGGTCACGAGCTGCTGGACGACTTCGGCTGGAAGGGATTGGAGTCGGCTGAAATACCTCTGGTAGATCGTCGACGGGGAATGGGCGTAGAAGAGCTCCTTCAGATGGCGTTCATCGGTCGGTTGAATCGGTCGGAAATCGACCCGTAGCCCTCCACCAAACTCGTGGGAGGTTTCATGTTTCCGGGGATAGGGACGGAGTCCGACAGGCAGGGCGATCTGGTTCGGGGCCACCAGATGTCGGTCTCGGGCCTCCTGGAGGAGGGCTTCCCGGAATTGCGGGTGTGCGATGTGGATGAGGGCGAGGGCGCGCTCACGGACGGTCTTCCCGTGGAGATGGGCGATTCCGAACTCGGTGACGACGTAGTGGATGTCCGCCCGGGTGGTGACCACGCCGGCCCCACCCATCAGTCGTCCGCTGATCCTTGAGGCGGTCCCCTGTCGGCCCGTCGACGGAAGTGCAATGATCGCCCTGCCCCCCTCGCTTCGGGCGGCGCCACGCATGAAGTCGGTCTGCCCGCCGAATCCGCTGTAGAACCGGTCACCGAGGGAATCCGCACAGATCTGTCCCGTCAGGTCGACCTCCAGCGCGGAGCTGATGGCCACCATCCGGTTGTTTTGGGCGATCTGGAATGGGTCGTTGGTGAACTCCGTCGGGTGGAACTCAAAGGCGGGGTTGTCGTGGATGTAGTCGTACAGACGACGATTCCCGAAGCAGAAGCTGGTGACGATCTTCCCGGGCAGGAGCGTCTTGAGCCTCCCGTTCAGGGCTCCGGACTCGATCAGTGGAAGCACGGCCTCCGTCAGCATCTCGGTGTGCATCCCGAGGTCCTTCTTGTGATGGAGGGCCGCGAGAACGGCGCTGGGGATGGACCCGATTCCCGTCTGCAGGGTGGCCCCGTCCGGAACCAGGGTTTCAATGAATTCGGCGATCTGCAGGGCCTCCTGCGAAGGTTCCTCCGTCGGGTGCTCCAGCACTGGGAGACAACCCTCCACCATCACATCCAGATCCCGCACATGGACGAAGCTGTCCCCCAATGTGCGCGGCATGTTGGGGTTGATTTCCGCAATCACGAGGTCGGCCGACTCGACCGCCGACTTCACCACGTCGACCGATACCCCGTAGCTGCAGAACCCGTGGATATCCGGTGGACTGACCTGGACCAAGGCGATGTCGAGATGCAGTCGACGCTCACGGAACAGACGCGGGATCTCGGAGAGAAAGATGGGGGTGTAGTCGGCCAGTCCGGCCTGGACTTGGCTTCGCACGTTGCCGCCGATGAAGAATGAATTCTGCCGGCAGTGGGCCTGGAGTTCCGTCGCGGCGTAGGGCGCAGGGCCGTGGGTCAGGATGTGGAGGATCTCCACGTCGTACACCGCGGGAACCCTTCGTGTGAGGGCTTGTATCAGGGTCTGGGGTGCCGCGCAGCCGGAGCCTACGAAGATCCGCATCCCGCTGCGGAGTCGTGCCAAGGCGTCATCGGCAGAAACGAGGGACGGCGATGCAACACTCACCTGTCCAACAATGGTCCTGGATGAATCCCTGACAAGGGACAGGAGGCAGTCGGCGGGCAGATTGTCCTGGAGGTGTCCGGTCGAGCGCGAATCACTCGAAGCCGCGATCGAACATGGGGATCACGAACCGGTAGAAGACGGCTGCGACCATGAGGATGAGAGCAGCCTGATAGAAGTTGAATTTCCTCGAGGCGAGATTGTCCGGGATCTCGTCGAACCAGACCTTGGCCTTCTCGGCGAAGGTGCGGCGACTGGAGGATCTGCCACCCGGTGGTCGTGAGCCGGGGCGACGTGACCCGGGAAGCGGAGCGTTGGTCCTTCCTTCGTTGTCCAAACCCATGGATTCCATCAAAGGGAAGTCCTGTCGAAATGCAACGCCACAGGAACGTGTGTGGGGCGCTGGCCGTCGGGTGCGGGAGCCGTGTTTTTGCTGAGCTCCTGAATTGACCCGCGGCCGGTGAGCGCTTAGAGGGTTTCCTTCCACTCTCATGAAATCTCTCCGATCCCGTCCCTGGGCTCCGCTGTTGGCTGCCCTTGTCCTGCTGCTCCCCTCCACTCCGGTCTCCGCCGAGACTCCGCCCGCGGGTTTTTCCCCGCTGTTCAATGGAAAGGATCTGACGGGCTTCCGTGGAGGTGACACCTATGACCACCGAAAGCTGCTGTCTCTCCCCGAGGCCGAGCGCAAGGCATTGATCGACAAGTGGACCTCCTCGATGCTCGAAGTGAACACCAAGTCCGGAAAGCCGCACTGGTACTTTGAGAACGGGGAGCTGGTGAACGATGGCCTCGGGGCCTATGCGACAACCGAGAAGGACTACGGCGATTTCGAGCTGCTGATCGACTACAAGACGGTCCCCAAGGCCGACTCGGGAATCTATCTGCGCGGAGTCCCCCAGGTGCAGATCTGGGATTCGACGGAGAAGGAGAAGTTCAACATCGGTGCCGACAAAGGCTCGGGAGCGCTCTGGAACAACTCCCCGGGTGCCCCGGGCAAGGATCCGTTGGTCCTGGCCGACAAGCCGTTCGGACAATGGAACCAGTTCCGCATCATGATGGTGGGGTCGCGGGTCAGTGTCTGGCTCAACGGCAAGCAGGTCGTGAAGAACGCCGTCATGGAGAACTACTACGACCGCAAGCTGCCCGTGCCGGTGAAGGGTCCGATCCAGCTCCAGACCCATGGTGGGGAAATCCGGTGGCGCAACGCGTTCGTCCGCGAGATCCCGCCGGCCGAGGCCGACCGCATTCTATCGAAGGACGGCGAATCCGGGTTCATACCCCTCTTGAATGGCCGGGACCTCAAGGGCTGGGCAGGTCCGCTGGACAACTACGAGGTGGTCGACGGTGCCGTGAAGTGCAAGGCGGGAAAGGGCGGGACGATCTACACCGAGAAGGAGTACGGAGATTTCGTCGTGCGCCTCGAGTACAAGCTGCCGCCCGGCGGCAACAACGGTCTTGCCATCCGCTATCCCGGAAAGGGGGACACCGCCTACGAGGGCATGTGTGAACTCCAAGTTTTGGATGACAACTACGAGAAGGTCACCAACTCCAAGATCGACCCCCGTCAGGCCCATGGTTCGGCCTACGGCATGGCCGCCGCCGCGCGCGGCTTCCAGAGACCTCCAGGCGAGTGGAACTACGAGGAGGTCACGGTCAAGGGCTCGAAGATCCGGGTGGAACTCAATGGCTTTGTCGTTCTCGACACCGACCTGTCCCAGATCAAGGAATACCTCGCGAACTCCCCCCATCCGGGCAAGGACCGGGTTCGCGGTCACTTCGGCTTCGCCGGGCACAACGATCCGGTGATGTTCCGAAACGTCCGCCTGCGCGAGCTGTGAGCCCGAAGGAGGGCCCGTTGCAGTTTGAGCCCCCCGTGGTGTGGATCACGGGGGGCAATGGTCTCATTGGACGCTACCTCGCCGGTCAGGCCCGGGGCCGATGGCCGAGGTGTCGGATCGTTTGCATGGGTCGCCCCGCGATCGATCTGACCGATTTCGAGCTGATCACCCGCCGGTTCTCGGAGGACCCGCCCTCGGCCGTGCTCCATTGCGCTGCCATGAGCCGGTCACCGGCCTGTCAGGCGGACCCACCCCGGGCCTGGCTCCAGAATGTCGAGGTCACCCGGCATCTTGTCGGCCTTTGCCGAGGTGTGCCGCTTGTCTTCTTTTCCACCGATCTGGTGTTTCGCGGGGATCGGGGAGGGTTGGACGAGACATCGAGACCCGATCCGGTCTCAGTCTACGGAAAGACCAAGCTCGAGGCCGAGGAAGTCGTACGGTGTCTCGATCGGCATCTCATCATCCGGACCTCGTTGAACTACGGGCATTCGTCCACTGCGGATCGGGCCTTCAACGAGGAGATGGTGCAGGCTTGGAGGTCGGGCCGAACCCTCAGGCTGTTCACCGATGAATACCGGACCCCGATCGCTGCTTCCGAGACGGCCCGAGCGGTGCTCGACCTGTTGACGATCGGCGCCTCCGGCACCCTTCACGTGGCAGGTCGGGAACGGCTGTCCCGATGGGAATTGGGAGGGCTGATCGCTGGACTTCATGGGGATCTGGAGGCCCGGATCGAGGCCACCTCTCTCCGGGATTATCAGGGTCCCCCGCGGGCACCGGATGTCACCCTGGACTGTGGAAAAGCGGAGGCCTTGCTGGGGCGGCCGATGCCTCGATTCAGCGACTGGCTCCGCGAATCCGGGTCCGGGTCCTGAGGGGGAGGCATGGCGTATCGAGGCAGACTGGCGCCATCCCCCACGGGATACCTCCATCTGGGGCATGCGCTCACCTTCTGGGTCGCTGCGGAGCGTGCCCGGATGCACGGCGGGGAGTTGATCCTCCGCATGGATGACCTGGATCAGTCCCGGTCCCGGCCCGAGTTCGTCGTGGGTGCCGTCGAGGACCTCCGGTGGTTTGGTCTCTCTTGGTCCGAGGGGCCAGACTGCGGAGGCGCATTCGGTCCCTATTCCCAAAGCGCCAGGACGGATCGGTACGCGGAAGCTCTGAAAACCCTCGTTGAACGGGGATTCCTGTTTTCGTGCCGCTGCTCCCGGAGAGACATACGGTCCGCAATCCAGGCTCCCCATGCTGCGGATGATGAACCGGTCTATCCGGGAACGTGTAGGACCCTGGCACCTCGGGAGGCCCTTCTGACTCGGGGCGTCACCTGGCGATTTCGCGTTCCGGATGGGGAGAGGATTGGTTTTGTCGACCAGTGCCGGGGGGCAGTCGACTGGGTCGCAGGTCGGGATTTCGGGGATTTTGTGGTGTGGAGGTCGGACGGCGTCCCGGGATATCAGCTGGCCTGTGTGGTGGACGATGCCGAGATGGGGATCACCGAGGTGGTGCGGGGCGAGGATCTTCTGCTCTCGACCGCACGGCAGCTGCTGCTCTACCGAGCCCTGGGCCTGGCGGCACCCGGCTTCTTCCACAGTCCTCTCATGACCGATGACCGCGGTGTCCGATTGGCGAAGCGTCATGCCGCCCTGGGACTCCGCCAGCTTCGTGAGGAGGGGTGGTCCTCGGAGGAGCTTCGCCAGCTTCCGGCATTCCGGGACCTCCTGGGTCGTGGATCGCAGGCCGGAGCTCCGCCGCCGCCCCCTTGATCCAGATTCCTGAACATCATCCATTGCACGGGCATCGATCGGGACCACACTGCCTGACAAAATGGCGAGCATTGTCACACGCACGGGAGATGCCGGTCACACCGGTCTGATGTACAATCGACGGATCTCGAAGGCCCATCCCCGCGTCGAAGCCTACGGCACGGTGGATGAACTCAATGCGGCTCTCGGGACGGTCAGGGCCGCCGGTGCCACCGCGTTCCTGTCGGATCGCATCCTCGTGATCCAGGGCGATCTGGTCGTCCTCATGGGTGAGTTGGCGACCGGGGTCGAGGACCTCGAACGCTATGTCAAAGGCGGATTCAAGCTCGTGTGCGCCGATCACGTCGGGAAGCTCGACGGGATGGTGGCGGACCTGGAAGCGCAGGCCATTTCCTACAAGGGCTGGGCGACTCCGGGAGCCAATTCCGTGGCGGCCGCCCTCGATGTGGCCCGTACCACCTGTCGCCGTGCCGAACGGCGTGTCGTGGCCCTGCATGAGGCGGGTCAGCTCAGGAACGATGAGATTGTCGTGTTCCTGAATCGTCTCAGCGATCTTCTCTGGCTGATGGCACGGTGGTCCGAGACCCCGCGATCCTCGACCTTGGCCTGATTGCGCTCAGCTTGAGGGGTGCCGCCTGTTCCTGTGGGTGGGTTCGTGGGTTCGCCGTCACTTCCCTAGAAAAATCTCGCGCTCCAGCCCCTCGGTGGCCTCTGCTATCCACTTATGTTCGTGCGTTGGATCGTGGTGGCGTGGGTGGGCTTCGCTTCGGCGTTGGCCCAGGAGCCAGACCCCACGTTGGCAGTCCGGCAAAAGGCCCTCGAGGCGGTCAAGATGGGCCAGTTGACCAATGCCATCACGGTGGTGAGCGATGCGATCAAGACCCATCCCCAGGAGCCGCGCCTATGGAATCTGAGGGCCCAGATCCGATCGCTTTCGGGGGACTCCTCGGGTGCCGTTTCCGATCTTTCCGAGGGAATCCGTCTGAACCCCAAGTCGGCCCTGCTGCACCAGGATCGAGCCATGGAGCGCTTCAAGATGGGACAGATCCTGGAATGTCTTCAGGATTTCGACCGCGCCAACGAGCTCAGTCCGGAGCTCGTGCCCTACAATTGGCAGCGCGGCATCGCCCTCTACTACGGACGTCGCTATTCGGATGGCCGGAAGCAGTTCGAGGCCCATCGCGCGGTGAATGCCAATGATGTGGAGAATGCCGTCTGGCATTTTTTGTGTGTCGCCCGCCACGAGGGGACCAACGCCGCCGTGAAGGTCTACATGGACATCACCGGGGACAGCCGCATCCCCATGGCCGAGATTCACGAATTGTTCAAGGGCGAGGCTCCGGAGGCTGAGGTCCTCGAGGCTGCGGAATCCGCCCCCGAGGATCCCCGGGAGAAGCGCCAGGCCCGCTTCTACGCCCACCTCTACATCGGATTGTATGAGGATCTCTTGGGTCGTGCCGACGCCGCCCGGGACCATCTCCGCAAGGCCGTTGCCCTGTCGGGTGCGCGCGACTACATGGGCCAGGTGGCCCGAGTGCACCTGAACCGTCTGAATCCGACCCCGACCGCGCCCTCCTCTCCTTCGAAGGCTCTGAAGGCTGC
>CAZZKQ010000038.1:0-13703 GCA_964654875.1 uncultured Verrucomicrobiota bacterium
CTCTCCGCCAAGGCGCAGCGGTTGGCCGGGTTCCTGGAGGGAGCCCCTTAGTTGGAATGCTGCGAACGCGGTCCGGTTCCCGTCCACATAGAGATCGAGACGTCGCGTTTCGCCCGCGAACACAACCGCGGCGATGTGGTGCCAGCGTCCATCCCGGAGGTCGACCTGGCCCGCCAGCACCGGGGTGCTGGCGGTTTCGACAACGGAGCCCTGGGCATCGCGCGCCTCCATCCGCAGGGCGCCGTCCTGCATGAGGAGCCGGAATCCGGCGTCCTCAGCGGTCCGGCGGTTGCCGAGAAGGGCAACCCGTGTGCGGGTCGATCCCCCAGTGAGACGGACCCATCCCTCGATCGAGAAGTCCTCGTCGGCCGAAAACGTGAACCCAGGCCCGGTCGGGACCTCCAGTCCGCTGCTGGCCGGGTCGAACCGGAAGGCCTGGTCACCCACAAGACCCGGACCAAACGAGGCCGCGGTCAGGGAACCGGTGATGGCGTTGGACCCGAGGGTATCCAGACCGTTGCCTTCCGCCGGCCACCAGGCGGCCCGGTCCCACCACGGATCTCCCGACGCCAGGGGCAGTCGTGCGCAGTGGCCGGCGAAGACCACCGTCGCGGTTGCGGTGTTGTTCCGCGGGTTCGGATCGGCTTCGGCCCGTGTGACCTCCGCCCACGACACCCGGTTCGTCACACCGAGAGTGGCCAGCGGAACCGTCCGCCGGGCCTTGAATGTCACCGTCGCCGAACCCGCCGGCGGCAGGGTCCCGAGCGTGGCCGAGACCCGGTGAATCAGGACCGGCGAGGTGAAGCTCACATTGGTCGCGTAGGTCACCGCCCGCACCGTGCCCTGCGATGTGGTGAGGTCGAAGACCTCCGAAAGCCCGACGGGGGCCTGCTGGAACACCCGGTCGAGATGGATGTCGACGGTGACGTTCGACGAGATGCTGGGACCCGGATTGGTCACGCTGGCGGTGAAGGTGAGGATGTCCCCGACCTGGACGGCGCCCGGCATGGCGGTCAGGCGCACCGAGAGATCGTCCGCCACAACCATGGGAAGGGTCGACGACACTCCAATGTGGCGGTTGCCGTCATCGGCGAGCAGGGCCACCGATTCGGCGAATCCCTCCACCTGCAACGGTCCGCTCCAGCGTCCATCGCTGAAGCCCAAGATGGCCTCTGGGGACACCCTCAGGCGTGCGGCGTCGGTAAACGGGAGGAGGAGGCCCGGATTGAGTCGCCGGGGTGTCGCGGCCCGGAACTCCCAGTCGCGCGCCGCATCGGTGTCGACAATCCCCCAGCGCTGCAGGCTGGCGGACGGGTTGCTGACGTATTCCGGCACGGCGTGGCCGTCCCAGTCCTGGGAGGTGAGGGGCACGGGATTCCAGACCTGGGTCGGAACCGCGGCGCCGGCACAGACGACATCGGCCACGGCACCCGTCGGGCTCCGCAGCACCACCATGAGCCGTCCGGGCTGGCTGTTGGGGATGGCCTCGTCGTGGCCCCAGCGGATCGCCGTCCCGGTCCGGAGGGTCGGGAACATCGACGTGCCGATCCCCTCGAGGATCGTGAAGAGCCCCTGCGGCGCCACCATGGCCAGCTCGGGCAGGGGGAGGGTGACCACGGGCAGGGGCCAGGAGACGGTGTCGTAGAGGACCGCGGTCCAGCCGGCGAGGGAGATGGCATTGGTGCCGACATTGGTGATCTCGACGGAGTCCTCCCCGAGGTTGATCTCGGTGATCAGCAGAGACCGAGGACGCTTGCCGTCGGGTAGGGCCGAGATCGATACGGTGCCGTTGAAGTTCGATACCACCGTTCCGAACCCGTCCCGTGCCACCAGTCCAGCGGTGAACGGTTCACCGGGCCGCACCGGGGTGGTGATCGGATCCCAGGCGAACGACTGGACCTGGCCCGGGACCGGATCGTCGTTGAGGAGTCCCACCACCGCCTTGCCCTTTCGGACTTTGGCCATCACCGGGTTGGTGAGAGTGACCCCGAACCACTCGTCGTCTTCCGGCGAGGTGTCCCCGTTGACGACGATCCTGACGACCGCGTGGGCCTGGCCGGGCGGGATGGAGACCGTGTCGCTGGACGATTGATAGTCCGTCGGGCTTGTGGCCGTTCCATCGGTCGTCGTGTATTGGACCTGGAGTGTTTCCTCGGAGAGGTAGTCGGTCTCGATCCGGAGCTCGACCGTCTGGGTTCCTACGTTGCCTTCATGGAGGGTGACGTCCTGGAGGCTGAGCTGGGGGACCGGTTCGTCGCTGATGATCTGGATCTGGGTGGTCTTGCGTCCCAGCGGGGCTCCGGTCGCGCCGGTCAGGATCACCTCGAACTCCTCATTCCGCTCGTGGATGCGGTCGTCGATCAGCGGGATTCGGAGGGTCACGAACGTCTCGCCAGGGGCGATGCGGACGGCTCCATCCTGGGCGACGTAGTCCCGTCCCGCCTTCGCGGTGCCGTCCTGGGTCCGATAGTGGATCACGACCTCGCGGTTGATGGGGGCCGAAAGGAGGAGGTTCACCTCGGCGTCGACGGTTGTCCCCTCCCGGAACAGACCTCCGGGTGCGAGATCCACCGACAACGGCACCACCTCGATGGAGGCCGTGGCGGCGTCGTTCAGGGGATCGGGGTCCGGAATCAGCTGTCCCATCCGCGCCTGCAGGTCATAGGTGCCGACCAGAAGGGGGCGGGCCGTGAGGGTGACCGTGGCGCGTTCCCCGGGGCCGATCCGACCGAGTTCGGTGATCACGATCCCGGCGAGATCCGTCGATGTTCCCTGGGAGGGTTGGACCGAACGCAGGCTTATCCCGGCCGGGAAGAGGTTGGTGAGCGAGACCCGGTCCACCGCTCGCGTACCGGAATTGAGCACTTCCGCGACGACGACGACATCCTCGGAGAGCGGCCACTGGAACGGGGTCTTCAGCTGGACGCTCAGGTCACTGGCCGGGGACTCATCCGTGCACTTGCCGATGGATCCCGAGGCATGGAGTGCGATCAGTTCTGTGGGTGCCAAGGCGCGGGTGTAGAACGAGAACTCGTCGAGGGCCCCGTTGAACCGCTCGCCGGGGCGAGGACCGGTGAAGAAGGGGTCCCGCGACCCGATCCGAAGCGGTCCGGTGGTCCGGGTCAGGCTCCCCCCGAGTCCCGAGAGCTGACGGGTCTCGACCCCGTTCACCCAGACCGAGACCGAGGTGGGTTCGACCCTCAGCGCGACGTGGCTCCACGCTCCCAGCGGCACCGAGGCGCCTCCATCCGTCCATCCCATATGGTCGTTGGGCAGCCCCGTGACGCCATCGAGGTAGAACAGGACCTGGCGCAGGGGCAGTGGTGTTGCGTCGCCACCGGGTCCACGCAGCCCGATCTGGAACTGGAAGAGACCGGGTCCCGCACCGGCCTCCTTGTTGGCGATGATGTCGACGATGCCGTCGACTGCGGTCGGACGGATCCACGTCTCCAGGGTGAATCGGTCGCCGTTGAATTCCGGGGCATCGGGGATCACGACCTCATTGCTGCCGTCGAACTCGAAGGCTCTGCCGACCTTGCCCGGCCCGTATCGCGGGGAGACAAACTGGGCGATTCGACCCCGCATGGCGTCGCTCACATCTCCCTCGCCGCGGAACCAGGTGGCCAATCCCGCCGGGGGACGCAGGCATCCCGTGTCGAGGCACTTCGGGATCGGTCCGGCGGCGTGAAGGGCGGCCACGTCGCCCGAGGACAGGGCGCTCGAGAAGAGACCGACCTGGTCCACGCGCCCATTGAACCGGACCCCAGGATTTCCGCCGGCCACCCACTCGGAGCGCGAGCCGATCACGAGGGGGCCGGTCGTCGACCGGAGCGTCCCGCTGAGCGCGATAAAACGACGCACGAGGCGGCCGTTGACAAAGGTCTGTGCCACCCCGTTGCCGTAGGTGACCGCAACATGGCTCCAGGTCTGCATTGGCAATGGGGCGCCCCCGTCCGTCCAGCCACCGTAGTGGTCGGGCAGGCCCTGGATGCCGCCGAGGTGGAATGCGAGATTCCCTGTCGGAATGCTGTTCGGCATCACCGAGACCGGACCCTTGATCCCGAACTCGAACGAGATGCTGTCGGCACCATACACCTCCTTGTTCAGGACGATGTCGACGTCGCCATCAACCGCCGTCGGATAGACCCATGCCGTCATCGTGACGGCGTTCAGCGCGAGATCCGGGCTGTCCGGGATGACCACGAAGTTGCTGCCGTCGAACTCGAACGCGGAGCCCTCCATCCCGGGGGTGTACCTCGGTGAGTCAAACCGCCCGGGGTGCCGTCCGGTGGCGTCGTCCGACGAGGCATCCGCCCCATACCAGGCCACCAGAGTGGGGGGCAGGGGGAAACACGCCGACCTCGCGTCCGCGCGGCTCTCCTCGAGGCGGATGGCGTCGAATTCGGAGTGGCTGAAGCCCGAGGCGGACGTGGTCGCGATCCGGATCTCGAGGGGCTTCCCGATCGCGGGTGAATCCGCGGGCACCTCGACCTGCAGCAGGTCCGTGACGGAGCCCCCATCCTCCGGGGTCCTCCGGTTCCGCGACTCGCCCAGCAGGGTCTCGCCGCCGAACAGCGCGATGAGGGATCCGGCGAACGGGACCTCCACGGCGTCGGCCAGATCCGCTCTCAGGCGGTAGAGGGCGCCTTCGCGAACCGTGTGAGGGAGGGTCTGGAGGATCGCCCCGGATCCGTTGATCCAGGCGACGTTGTGGCCATCCGGGGACGGAAGAGGGACCTGGTTGGTGGAGGGACGGAAGGTTCCGCCGGCGTTGAGGCTCCTCCATCCGGGGATCGCCTCGGCCGAATGGAAGCTCAGCGCATCCAGCGGGTTGATTGGAAACGTGCTGTAGTGGAGCGGCAGCAGGCGGCCGTCCGTCCCGAAATGCGTTGGGTCGGTGCCGACAAGATCCTCGAAGCCCGGGTTCCGAACCGGAATCGGAACGAAGAGAACCTCCTCGACCGAGATCTCGTCGAGCAGCATGCCCAATCCCGGCGTGGGGGAGAGCCCCACGAAACGCACCCGGGTCGACGCTCCCTTCGCTGTGAATTCCCAGGTGGTCCAGGTCCAACCCGGCTGGGTCCGGGAATTGGGGAGGTTCTGGTTGAACTCCAGCGGCGCAAGATCGCTGTCCGAGACCTCGACCCGGACCCTTGAGGCGGTGGCCTCGGGGTGCTTGGCATAGGCGAAGCGGAGTCGGTAGGCCTGTCCCGGAAGGGTGGAGATCCGCTGCTGCCAGACGAACCCATCGGGTCCCGCGATCCCTTCGAGGTCGAGGCACTGCACCCCGTCAGCGGCCTGCGCTCCACCGAAGCCCTGGAGCTCCAGGTCGACGGACGCATCTCCGCCAACCCCCTCCCATCCCGGCAGCTGTCGGACCCGGACTGATCGGGTCTCGGGGCCGACCCCGTCCTCCGCGCGGAACCGGGGTGACTCAAAGTCTCCGTTCACCATCCGGTTGCCGAGGCCGGTCGGACATTTTCCCGCAGCGCCCGCCGAGTGGATCCCGGCGATCGTCGTCCCATCCAGGGCGCCCGAATAGACAGCCAGTTCGTCGATGCCGCCGAGGAATCCGAACGACTTCGGTGTCGAGGAGTCGAGGGCCAGCGGGGTGCCCAGCCCACCGATGGCATAGGGGCCTTCGAGATGGAACTGGCTCGTGCAGGCGGCCGTGGTGGCGAGGAGGCCGTCGAGGTAGAACCGGACCTGGTCGCGTTCCCGGACGCAGGCAACGTGGTGCCAGGCGAGATCCCGGAGGGCCGTGGTGCTGAGGATGGGATCGGACCCGATCTGCCGCAGGTAGAGTTGTCCGGCGTGGGTGAGTCCAAAGGCCGGACCGTTGGTGCCGCTCGCGAGGAATTTGCCCGCCATCCCGTTGCGGGTCGTGAGGTTGGTGTCCGCCCGGCGGATCCAGGCCTCGATCGTGAAATCCTGGGAGGGGATCCGAAAGGGGACCGGGATCACCACGGCGTCGGACACCCCATCGAACAGGAATCCATTCCCGCTGAAGCCGGGGCCCGGCCGTGCTGTCCCACGGAATTCACCGCCTCCGGGGCCCACGGCGTTCCGGGCGGAATCCCCCCGCCACCATCCGACGAGTCCGGGTGGCACCGGGACACAGGGAGATGCGCTGGAGGACACTGCGAGGAGCAGTGTGGCGAGGAGGGAAGCCAGTCGGAACGGGTGGGGCATGGGGTGGAAACGCCTCGGTTTTCTTGGGATCTCAGCCAGCAGTTGCAGGGCCAAGACAAGGCCGGCATCCAGAGTCTCGGGGGAGAGTTCCGGGGTTGGCAACGTCCCGAAACGAAGGGCTTTGGAGCCACGACCCGTCTCCTGGGGCGGCCGCTGTGGATCTCCGGGAGGACACCTGGGTAGTCCCGCCGCATGAGCTTCGTCAGACTGCAGCGTCCTGTTGGGGTGTCCCTCACCGGCAAGCCCGTGGCCTATGGCTCCGGCGGCCTCTTCGGGATCCGCCACACGTTCACATCGCCAAAGCACATCGTGTGGGGAGCCAGGATCCATTCCCCCGAGTCCTCCGAGTATCCGAGGCTCCGGCTCCAATCCTCGTTCAGGACCTCCGCCGTCCGGGACTGCCTGTCCGCGAGGTTGAGCCCCTTCAGCCGGAGGGTCACGTCCCCGAATGTCCCCGAGTTGTTGCAGACCACGAGGTAGTGGTGGTCGGCATCCTCGAGGGCGAGGGTGGTGAGGTCCTGGACCGAGTCGGTCAGGAATCCCCGCGTGATCGCCTCGTGGTTGTGACGGACAGAGAACGGGGGGGTCGTGTAGCTCCGTTCGAAGGCCGGGACCAGGGTGCGCAGCTCCCGATACAGCCGGCCGACGTTGTCGTTGATGTACGGCGACTCGGGGCGTCCGAAGCGCCGGATCCAGTGGAACACCCCCCAGGCACCGACGGTGAACGACGAGTAGGCCATGTATCGGGTCTCGTCGTAGAGCGGGTTGCGCCAGACCCCCAGCATGCCGGACTCCGTGTGCTCGGAGCCGACCCCCTGCATGCAGGGGGAGGGGTTCAGCAGGTGGGGATGTCGATGGAGGGCGGAGGCGCCGTGGGCCATCGACCATGCCATCATCAGCGGACCCCAGTCGCCGCGGTGGCCGAAGTACGCCTGGTCCTTGTCGAGCGGGTAGCGGTCGACCTGGAAGGAATCGACCGCGGGTAGGTACTCGGTCCAGGTCGACAGCGGCACGAGGTTGAACACCACCGAGATCATCCGATGCGGCTTCGGATCCCAGGCCCGGAGCGACTGCCGGGTCTGGACCAGTGCGGTGGAGAATTCGCGGAGCCGGTTGCGTGCCTCCACGCCCAGGCTATAGCCGGCGGCGTATTCCGGCTCGTCGTAGAGCTGGTAGCCGAACAGGGCCGGGTGGTCCCGGACCGCCTCGATCCAGCGCCGCTGTCGTGCGATCTCCGCGGCATCCTTCCGGGCATGGGCACCATACCAGCCACCGGTCTGGACCAGCACCTTCATGCCCCGTGACCGTGCGTGGTCCAGGTAGCGGAGCATCCGGGCGATGTTGTCGGTCGTCTGCGCATCGGTGTCGACATCGGCCGGCGCGTTCACGAACAGGACGAGGTTCGCCCCCTGGGCGGCCAGTTCATCGAGGTCGGCCTCATCGCTCTGGTAGCTGAACCACGCCAGCGGGAAGAACGGCCGGCCGGTCTCGGCATCCCTCCAGGGTCGGCGTGGGAAGTCGACCCCGACGGGTGCGGAGGCCTCCGATGCCACGGGAGGGGCCGGCACGCTCCCGCCCACGGGTGCGGCAGCGATGCGGAAGCCGATGTCGGGGGCGTCGGAGATCGACGAGAACACGGGGTTTGGCGTGGCCAGATGGACGCCCGCGTCGTCGCTGTTGAATGCCCCGCCCCGGAGGGTTTTCAGGAAGGGTGGGGTCAGGCCATCGGTCCACTCGGCGACATTGCCCGCCTGGTCGAGGGTGCCCCATGGCCCGACGGCGTTGGGGAAGGAACCCACCTCGCTGTAGAAGCGGACCGGATCGAGGAGGTTTCCGGAGAACCAGTTCGCCGCGTTCGGGCTGGCCGGATCGCGTCCGGGCTTCGAGTCGCTGCGGGTCGGGTAGCGCCAATAGCCCGGCCCCCCGGGCTTCGTGGGATCGAAGTACGCCGCCTTGTACCACTCGTCCTCGGTGGGGACGAAGAACCGCGCCTCGGGATTCCGTCGGATGCGGCGCCCGTCCGTCCCGGAGTAGCCTTTGAGGGTGTAGGCACCGGTCTCGGTGTCACCTTGCCCCTGGCCGTTGTGGAGCCAGTTGCAGAAGCGGCAGGCGTCCAGGAAGCTGACATGGGAGACGGGCCGGTTGGCATGGTCGGATGCCACGGAGTGGACGAACCGACCGGGTTCGCCGGAGCGCCGGATCTCGCAGCGGGCTCCTTCACCCGACCGCGTCTTGTCCATGTCGTTGTTCCAGAGTCCCCCGTCGGGATCGGCCTTCGCCTTCGCGTTCAGGAATTCGACGTACTGGGCGGTGGTGACCTCATGGCGCCCGATGCGATAGGTGTAACCGACGGCCCCGAAACCGGTGGTGTCGGCCGTATTGCCTGGGTTTCCAACCTCAACGAGATCGAGGCTCCGGAGTCCTTCGGGCATCCGGAAGACATCGGCCCCGAGGGCGAGGCTGCCGTGGAGTCCTATCAGAAGCTGCAGGACCCGGGGCAGCACGCGGGGATGGGGCATGGTTTCCGGGAGAGGGGACGGCGGGGGACAGGGCCCTCAGAACACGAATCCGATCGGGGGTGCGGCCTGGGGGCTGGCCTTCTGGAACTCCTCACCGAGGAGCGCGGCGACGGTCGCGGCGGTCTGGGCCTGTTTCACAGCGGGCACGTTGCGTCGCTCGCCCAGCGGCGGGGTGTCCGGGCCCAGGATCGCCAGCCACATGCCCGCGGAGTCCACGATCTCACGGCCGTGGTTCTTCCAGGCCATCGGGGCGGGACCCCGTCCATGGTCCACCGTGATCACGAAGGTGGTCCGGTTCCGGTACTGCGGCATCGACTGCACCAGGGTCCAGAGCTCGCTGATGAACCGGTCGAATCCCTGGGCCGAGCGCAGGTACCGCTCGTAGTTTCCCTCGTGCGCCCAGTCGTCGGTCTCCCCGAAGGCGATGTACATCGCGCGGGGCTGCATCGTGCGGACGGTGTGGGTCGCCGCGAAGCCTACGAAGGTGTCGAGCAGCACGCCCGACCAGATGGTCTTCCCATGGTCAACCATCGTGGTGAGCGCGTCCGGAACGGACAGCCGCGGTGTGCCATCGGGGACATCGAACCCGCTCCAGACCGGGATCCGGGACCGCGGGCAGTTGAGGATCCACGGGATCACGTCCCAGTTGACGGCCGCGGCGACCTTGCCCTTGAAGCCGGGCCGCTGGTGGAGCCACTCGAAGACGTTCGTGTTGGCGTTGAGGTTCTTGTCGTTGCTGGTGATCCGAGGGTCGGCGATGCCCGTGAGGAACTCGTTGTAGCCCGGGTACGAGAAGTTGCGTCCGTTCGAGACCCGGACCTCCGACCCGAGTCTGGGGTTCCCCAGGAGCTGTCCCTGTTTCGCGACGGTGCCCCAGAGGAAGGGGAACAGTTTTGCGCGCCGCTCGGCGGGGTCCTCGCTGTGGAACTCCTTCCGGACGAGGTTGGTGTTTCCGACGTTGCCGTATTCCTTCGAGATCAGCACGGGATCGGCTCCCTCGAAGACCTCCTCGCGACGGAGTCCATCGGCCGTGATGAGGAAGACGTTGCGGGTTCTCGGAGCCTTCGGGATCTCCCCACGGGCGGGGAGGGCCGCGGCCAGGAAGACGATCAGGGGCAGGAGCGGGAAGGGGGCGAGGAACCGGAAGGCCATGGATGGGAGACTAGGAAGAGGATGGAGGTGTCGACAACCTTGCAGGCGGGCCAGCAGGCGGTACGAGGGATGGAGATGCAGGACGCGTCAGGGAGAATCCGGGAACTTCCCCATCCCGGCCGGGTTCCGCCGCATGCGGATTCGGATCGGGCGATACGACGAAGCAGGGGGTTGTCGTGAGTCCCGACATCCGCGCGGGACAGCCACCTCCCAGGCCGGCCGGAGCGCCGTGGCCGTCGGGCCACCGGCCTTTGCCCTTTCCCCGGCGGGAGGCGGCGCTAGCGTCCAGGCATGCGCACGGTGATCTATCCGGGGAGCTTCGACCCGTTCCACAACGGGCATCTCGACGTCGTGCATCGTGCCTCCCGCATCTTCGACCGCGTGGTGGTGGCCGTGGCGCGGAACGAGTCGAAGCAGCCGCTGTTCTCGGTCGACGAGCGGACCCGACTGGTGCGGGAGTCGATCCAGGGGATCCCGAACGTGGAGGCGGATGCCTTCGAGGGGCTGCTGGTGGACTATGTGGTCCGACGCCAGGCCTGCGCGGTGCTTCGGGGTCTCCGGGCGGTCAGCGACTTCGAATTCGAGTTCCAGCTCGCCCTGATGAACCGGCGGCTCAACGAGCAGGTGGAGACCCTCTTCATGACCCCGAAGGATACCTACACGTTCCTGAGCTCCCGGATGGTGAAGGAGATCTCGCGTCTGGGAGGGGATGTGGCTCCGTTCGTGCCCCCTGCGGTCGTCGCCGCCCTGAAACACCGTCGGCCCTGAGGCGCGGGTTGGGGTGGTCCAGTTGTGGGGTGGCGGAATGGTGCCACGTTGCGGCCTGTGCCGGAGTCCCATCTGAACCACGTGCTGCGTGCCGCGATCGGCTGGTTCGAGCTGGGCTCGTACGCCGAGGCGCTGGGCGAGCTCGACCGTCTCCCGGTCGGGGATCGCAACCGCACCGAGACCCTCGAGCTCCGTGCGGTCATCCTCCAGCAGATGGATCGCTGGGACGAGGCGGCGCGGTCCTACACCGTGCTCTGTGGACGGGACGGCGCCCCGGTCGACCGTTTCATCGCCTGGGGGTGCTGCCTTTATGAGATGGGGCGGATCCCCGAGTGCCGACTGGCTCTGCTCTCTGCCCCGGAGGAAGCGCGCACCTGTGGTCTGTGGAACTTCCACCTGGCCCGCTACGAATCGATCCTCGGGAACAAGGAGGAGGCACGACGGCTTGTCCTCGAGTGCCTCCGGCTGGAGCCCTCTCTGATGGGCATGGTCCAGAGGAACGAACATCTCGCTCCGTTGGTGGCCTCCTGAGGTGAGGTCCCGGACTGGCGCACCGGTCCGGGGATCTGGATCCCAGGAATGAGATCGGTTCCGTCGTGGGACGGCGTCTTCCGGTACGGATTCTACTCCACAATCTTCGGAACCATGAACAGCCCGCCCGCCTTGGCCGGGGCGTTGCGCAGCGCGTCCTCGTGATCCATCGGAGGGCGGGCCTCGTCGGGACGCGTGACGTTCGTGAGCGGGAAGGCGTGGGCGGTGGGCTCGATGCCCTCGACGTCGACCTCCTTCAGCTTGGCGATGTAGCCGAGGATGTTGCCCAGCTGGTCGCCGAGCCGCTGCTGTTCCTCGGGCGTGAGCTCGATCCGGGCGAGGCGGGAGACGTACTGGATGTTGAAGTCGGACATCGTGGCGGTTGGACAGGGTGTCGCGTCTACTCCTCACCGAAGCCGCCCTGGACGAGGGCTTCGAGCTGCTGGAGGGCCCTCGGGGCATCGATCCCGGAGCAGGTGATCCGAAGGACACTGCCGGGACCGGCCGCCAGGAGGAGGAGTCCCATGATGCTCTTGCCGTTGATCGACTCGCCGTCCTTTTCGACCCAGACCTCGCAGCTGAAGCTGCTGGCCAGCTTCACAAATTGCGACGAGGGACGGGCGTGGACACCGTTCTTGTTCTTCACGGTGACCTCGCAGGAGACGGATGGCGCGGTGGTGGACATTCCGGACGGACTCTTGAGACGAGGGTGGGGGCGCTCCCCGAGGTTTGCCAGCAGGGAATCCGGTGGGGATCCGGTGGCCGCACGGTCGGCCCGATGGCTTGCCAAGCCCCCCCGACAACGCAGTGTCGGCGCATGTCGACACTGTCCCACATCGACGACTCCGGCGACGCCCGGATGGTCGACGTCTCGGCCAAGCCCTCCGTCGCCCGCGAGGCGGTCGCCTCGGGGGAGATCCGCCTGTCGGAGGCGACGCTGCGTCTGGTGGAATCCAACGCCATCGCCAAGGGCAACGTCCTCGCCACCGCCCGGCTCGCCGGGATCATGGCCGCCAAACGCACGGCCGACCTGATCCCGCTGTGCCATCCGCTCGCCCTCACGCGGTGCGATGTGGACCTCGAGATCCCTCCGACCCGCGATCGTATCGTGATCCGGGCCACCACCGGGATCGTCGCGGGCACCGGGGTGGAGATGGAGGCGTTGACCGCGGTGAGCGTTGCGGCCCTGACGCTCTACGACATGTGCAAGGCGGTCGACCGGTCCATGGTGATCGGAGACATCCGACTGGTGTCCAAGACGAAGCGCCCCCTTCCCGAACCGCTCGCTGTCTGATCCTCGCCGTTCGCCGGGCCGGATCCGATGTGGTCGGTGGCCGTGGTTCAGCGTCCCGATGCGAGCACGACCTCGATCCGCTCCTTCAGTTCCTCATTGATCGAGGCCGTCGAGCGTTCGCCGTCGATGATCCGGAACCGGTAGGTGGACTGGAGCCGGCGGAATGTCTCCCGCATCGCGGCCTGGTACTTGAGGAAGCTGTCGAACATGTCGCGCGAGAGGCCGAGGTCCATGCCGCTCTCCCAGAAGTCGAGCGACTGGTTCTTGGCGAACACGCGCTGGACGAGCTGTTCCGGGGAGACCTCGAGGTAGAACACGGCGTCGGGCACGAGCGCGATGCCGTACAGGTTCCGCAGCCACTTCTCGTCCATGCCCCGGACCAGGTCCCGGGCCATGAGGGTGTAGATGTAGCGGTCGGCGAGGACGACGGCTCCGGCCCGGAGCGCGGGCAGGATGGCGTGTTCCAGCTGGTCGGCGAAGTCGGTCGCGTAGAACAGCGACAGGGTGGTCCGGGACAGGATGTTGCCCTGCTGGGCCTGCTCGAGCTGCTCGCTGACGAGCGTGGACCGCTTGAGTCCGACCTGCAGCGTGGCATGGCCCGTGCCCTCGAGCCATTCGACCAGCCGGGAGATCTGGGTCGACCGACCCGATCCGTCCGCGCCCTCGATCACGATCAGCTTCCCGGTGAGCTTCTCCAGATCCACCCCGGGAAGGCCGTGTCCGAAGAACGTCTTCGGCGTGATCTCGGGAACGACCACCCGGGTGCTGGTGGTCGACCGGGTGGAGGTCCGTCGGACGGGTCTGGCAGGGCGGCGGGGCATGGGTCAGGTGGCCGAGGCGGTGCGGTAGTCGGCGAGACGGATATGGCCCGAGACGAGGCGCCGGACCACGTCCTGCTGCGCCTCGATCCGGTCGTTCGCGTCGATCATCACGAAGTTGAACTCCATGCTCATCGCCAGGTACTGCTCGAAGATCCGTCCCTGGAACAGCCGGAAGCTCTCGTAGGGGTCGCTGGACAGGTGCAGATCCATGCCGGCCTCGTGGAACTTGAGGACGGGTCGATTGTCGAGGATGCGGGCGAGGGAGACCTCGAGGCTGGCCTTGAAGAAGAAGGTCAGGTCGGGCAGGGCGGCGTGGCTGTAGACGCCCCGGACCCAGTCGGGTGGAACGCCCCGGACGACATCCCGGGCGAAGGCCGTGAAGATGTAGCGGTCGCAGAGGACGATGTACCCCGCCCTCAGGAGCGG
>CAZZKQ010000039.1:0-13661 GCA_964654875.1 uncultured Verrucomicrobiota bacterium
AGGTGGTGCTGCCCGGATTGGAGGAGGCTCTGCTCCGCCATGAGCGGGACACGCATCTGTTGGCGGATCAGCCGACCCGCCGGGTGTGTCGACATCTCCTGCAGGACGTCCGGGAGATGCTCGGATATGGGCGCAGGTCCGTCGCCGCGCTGGTGACCTCGGAGCAGCGGGTCGGGGCACAGCCGGCTCTCGCGACAATCCGTTCGGCGTTGGCCGCTGCCGGAGGGCTGGACGGAACACAACCCATGGGTGAAGTGCCTCGGCCCTTCCGCTCCGCAACGCCCTGGCGGTTCGATCCGATGCCACGGAGGGACGGGCGGTTTTGCGACCCCTACAACATGGGCGTCAACGCGGAGGTGTTTCTCTATGACGAGGACCGGCCGGCCGATTCCAAAGTCCTCATGATGTTCTACAAGCGTCTGCGCGAGATCGACGTTCCCGAGATGATGGCCAGCATTCTTGCGGAGACCCCCGACCGCCCCTGGGGCTATTACCGGGACATGACCCGTCAGCTCTGGGACGAGGCCCGTCACGCCATGATGGGTGAGGTGGGTTTTGTGAGCGTGGGTGTCGACTGGGCCCGCAACGTCAGGGTCAATTTCACGTGGTCGCTGGGACTGAACACCCAGCTCTCCCCGCTCGAGCGACATGCGGTCCTGTATTTCATCGAACAGGGGCTGATGCCTCGGACGGGCAAGCGCCATGAATGGGAGGTGGGACTCCGTTCCGGGAACGCATTGGCGGCGACCTTCCAGGATTTCGACTGGGCGGATGAGGTCCTGCATGCCCGGGTGGGCCGTGACTGGTATGTCAGCCAGATGCCGAGTCCCCATGAGGCGGTGGCCTACGGCGACCGGTGCTGGAGCCGGGTTCTGATGGGTTGGACCTCCTGGCGCGACCAGGGGCTGACACGTCATGAGAACTGGTGGCCCGGGGCGTATCGCCAGTACTGCGAGAAACGAGGGGCCGAGCCGGATCCGCAGTCGCTGGCCTACGCTGTCACCTATGAGACAACCCGCGCCGATCTCCGGGATGTCTCCGCATCCGGCTGAAGGGTTTCTCCGGAGTTTCTGTCGGGCTCCGGGCCCGATGTTTCCGGATCGATCCGGGTCGTCCACGGCCGAGAGGCATTCTCAAAGCGGAAAATCCGAGAGTGGCCCCGATCCTGCACTTGCCGGAGATGTGAAATGGGGCGTCTCCCTTGATTGCAGGAAATTTGGATCTGTCCGGGCATCGACCCTGCACCGGCAGATCCTGTTTCGCCATGAGGGGCCCGTGAGAGCATGAGTCGGGTCCTGTTGATTGGCTGGGAAGCGGCGGATTGGCGCCTCCTCCGTCCTTTGATGGACGATGGGCGATTGCCGAATCTCCGTGGAATGGTCGAGGCCGGGGTTTCGGGTGACCTTGCCATCCCGCTTCCCTGGGTGTCCTCCAGCCTCTGGGCCTCCGTTGCCACGGGAAAGCGGGCCCACCAACATGGAATCCTGCAACCCTGCCCAGGTCTGGGACAGGGGGGGGAGCCCGTCGTGTCGCGCCGGTGCGCCGCCCTGTGGGACATCCTTGGTCGATCCGGACTCTCGTCGGTGGTGGTGGGTTGGCCGGCCACCGAACCCGCGGAGCCGATTCGGGGCGCCATGATTTCGGATGCGTTCATCCGGCACGGACCCCCGCGGGCCCCGCGGGCCCCGGGGGCGACACCGGACGGTGTGCATCCGCCCCGACTGCTCGGCTCGGTGTCGGATCTGCGGGTCTCCCCGGATCGGATCGACCCGGAGCTTTTGCGGGCGCTGTTGCCCATGGATCCGGCTCTGGCCTCCGCGCGGCCGGTCTTCCTCGATCGTATCCATCGCGGAGCCGCCGAGCTCTCCTCGGTTCACGCCGTGGCGACGGCTCTCGTCCAATGGGAGCCCTGGGACTTCATGGCGGTTCGGTATCCCGGACTCCTGGCGTTCGGGTGTGCGGGATCGGACCCCGATCTGCAGGAAGGAATCGATCCACTCAAGGACACCGTTCTGCTGTCCCACTCCATGGCGTGCCTCGACCGGATGCTCGGCACCCTGATCCATCTTGTGGGTCCTGAAACCCGGGTTCTGGTGGTGGCTGGGGGTGTGAGGCGTCCGGACCGATTCCAGTTTCTGCCTTGGCTGGACGGCTTCCCCGCCGCGGAATTCCCGCCGCGGGAACGGGGTGCGTTTGCCATGTCAGGCCCCGGTATCCGGACGGGTTCAACAGCGGTGGGGGCTTCCGTTCTCGATATCACCCCCACGGTTCTCCGGGCGTTCGGGCTTCCGGTGGGTGAAGACGTGGAAGGCTCCGCGATGCCGGTCTTCTCCCCGCTGAAACGGCGTGCCTCCGTTCCTGGTTGGGATCCCCCCCGGAGGGAATCTGTTCCGAAGGATGCCCCTCCAGAGGTCGACCCGGTGGCATCCCTGCTGTCTGTGACCGGGGCCGACGAGCGATTCCATCTGGCGTGCGGCCTCATGGACTGCGATCGCGTGTCGGATGCCGTTCTGTGTCTGGAGACTCTGTGGAACGAACGGCCCGACGACTTCCGTTCGGCACTGCTTCTCCTCAGGTGCCGGCTGGTGTTGCGGGAACCTGGACAGGCCCGACGGACCTTCGACGAGCTGCTGCGACGCCTGCGGGTCGCCCCTCCCCGGGAGACGGCCGAGGAACGGTCGACCGAGGCAGCGGGAGGACTGGATCAGAATGCGCTGTGGTTCCTCGAGACAGAGCTGCTGGAGCAGGAGGGTCGCCTTGGCATGGCGATGGGGATGTATCGTCAGCTGCTGAGATCTGCCCCGCCGCAGATGCGGCGCGATCTCCACCTGCGTCTTGCAGAGGGATACCTCCGTCTGGGCGAACGTGCCGCCGCCATCGACCAGTTCGTGACAGCGTGTTCGATCGATGCCTCGCATGTCCCTTCCATCAATGGGTTGAGCCGCGCCTACCTGCTGGCCCGGCGGTTCCAGGAGGCCGTGGCCGAGGCCCGACGGGCGGTCGGGCTCGATCCGGCGAATCCGGTCGCCCATTTCCTTCTGGGTGTGGCCCTGGTTCGGTGTGGTCACCCCGACTGGGCGGTCAGCTCGCTCGAGGAGGCTGTCCGACAGAGCCCGATGTTCCCACAGGCCCACCGGAGACTGGCACGGATCTACCGCGTCCACCTCAACAACCCGGCCAAGGCCCGCCATCACCTCCGCTCGTTTCTGAAGGCCCGCCCGCCCGGGCCCATGACCCCGCCTCCGTGGTCGCGATCCCGAACGGATCGGATTGAGGGCAGGATCGCGAAGGCGCGTACGCGGAAGCCCAACCCCCCCTCGGGCTTGGGCCAGACGACGACGATCAGCGAGCCGGTTGACGGGATCTGATCGAGGTGTGTCATCACCTCGATCTGCCAGTGCCCATTCCGCAGGAGCCAGGCCTCGGCGTCGAGGGTATCGGTGGTGTCGGTGTCCATCGCCGGCCTTTCGAGCATCCGCCGTGGACCCCACCCAGGGTTGCGATGGTGGCACTTGCTGCCCACCAGCGGAGGTGGGCCTCAATGGCCTCGGAGGAGCAGCCAACGGGAGGCTCCTCAGGTCCCGGCAGTGGCGCTGTGTCCTGTGTTTCCGGAAAAAACGTCTTGAGCCTTCGCTCCGGCTTCGCGTTCATTCCCGCCCCGCTGTGATCCAGCGGACTCGATGGTTGGGGTGGGATACCCAAGTGGCCAACGGGGGCAGACTGTAAATCTGCTGGCTATGCCTTCACTGGTTCGAATCCAGTTCCCACCACCACCACCACCGCCGCCGCCGCCGATCTCCGGCGGCAGTCCTCCCGGTCGCCCTCCGCCGCACGGCCCACGCCTCCTGGGAATACCGGATCCTTCGGATGTAACCTCGCTGTCACATCCGGGTCACAGGCCGGATGCAACGCCTCTGGAAGACCGCCGCTCTAGCCTGCCTTTGTGGTGAGGTCTGGTCGGCAGAACTGCCAACGACCTCGACCGAACTGTTCCGCCTCGACCGGATCTGGTCAGCCCGCCTTTCGTTCACGGCCGAGCAATGGAAGGAACTTCAGCCGGACCAGCCGGCTGGAGGCTTCCCTTTCGGGCCGCCTGGCGGTGGAGGGGGACCCGGTCGTCGCGGTGGCTTTGGTCCTGGGATGTTTCTGGCGGGTCCCTTGGTGGCCAAACTGGACCTCGACCAGAGCGGTTCGGTTTCCCGGGAGGAATTCAACAAGGGGTTTGAGGCGTTCTTCGTGTCCTGGGACGCCAACAAGGGGGGATCCCTCGACGAGGCTGCGATTCGCGCGGGTCTCAACAAGGATCTTGCCCCGCAGTTCGGACCTCCGGGCGGAGGTCCTGGAGGTCCTGGAGGTCCTGGAGGGGGTGGCCCGAGACCTGGCGGACCCGGAGGCCCCGGAGGTGGGCCAGGTGGAGGTCCTGGTGGTGGGCCCCGTCCAGGAGGGCCGGGAGGGCCTGGGGGCTTCGGCCTTCAGGGTCGCGAGGGCGAACGCAATGGGCTCAGTGCGGCCCAGGGCATCGTTTTCGACTACGTCCACGCCCGGTTGCAGTTCGAGTCCAAGAGCCTCGACGACGTCGCGGTCCGCTACAAAGGCAATGGCACCTTCATGGATGCGCGCCAGTCGGACAAAAAGTCCTTCAAGGTGGACCTCAACGAGTTCGTCAAAGGCCAGAAATTTGCCGGTGTCTCCAAGCTGAACTTCCACAACAACATCACCGACGCCGGTCTCATGAACGAGCCGTTGGCGCATGCGTTGTATCGCGATGCCGGGGTTCCTGCACCGCGATCGACCTATGTCCGGATGACGGTGGATGCACAAGGCACCCACACCAACCGCTACCTTGGGGTCTATTCCATCGTCGAGAATCCTGACAACAACTGGGCGGAGGATCGGTTTGGCACCAAGAAAGGTCTGATCCTGAAGCCGGTGACCCGTGAGCCGTTCAAGTATCTGGGTGAGGACTGGAAGGCCTACCAGCAGGCGTATGATCCCAAGACCGAGTTGACCCCGGCGCAGCGCCAGCGGGTGTTCGAGTTCTCGAAGCTGGTCACCGATGGCAGCGATGAGGAGTTGGCGCGTCGGCTGCCGGAGTTCCTCGACATCGACGAGTTCGCCCGATTCATGGCGGTGACCGTCTGGCTGAGCAACACGGATTCCATCCTGATGGTGGGTCAGAACTACGTGGTCTACCTGCATCCCAAGACCCAGAAGTTCCTGTTCCTTCCCTGGGACCTTGACCGGGCGTTTGGCAACTTCTTCACCCCATCCCCCACAGAGATGAGCATCCGTAATGCTTGGGCGGAGGACAACCGGTTCCTGAAACGCGTCATGGGGGTCGAGGCGGTCAAATCCGCCTATCTCGCGCGGATGGAGGACTTCCAGAAGACGATCTTCAAGCCTGAGCGCCTGAAGGCCCAGGTGGATGAGCTGGCCAAGATGCTCCGACCGGCGGTCGAGGCTGAGAAAGATGCAGCCAAGCTCGAGCGGTTCAACAAGGTTGTGGCCGGCGAGGCTCCGCCGCAGCAGGGATTCGGATTCCGCAGCGGTCAGACCATCAAGGGGTTCGTCACGGCCCGCCACCAGTCGGTCGCTGACCAGTTGGCCGGGAAGAGCGAGGGGGTCGAGCTGGCCGGAGGCCCGGGCGGCCCCGGTGGCCCCGGTGGGCGTCGTGGCCCCGGTGGTCCTGGCGGCCCCGGTGGGCCGCGTGGTGGTGGCTTTCCCGGGCCGGGCGACTTCTGGACCGGAGTCGTGATCAAGGAATCCGACGGCAACGCGGACGGGAAGGTGACCGCGGCGGAGTTTCGCCAGCTCGCCGAGAAGTGGTTCAAGGCGTGGGACACGTCCGGAAGTGGATCGCTGAAGCAGGACGACGTTGCGGCCGGCCTCAATAAGCTGATGCCGGAGTTTCGGCCGCCAGGCGGGGGTTAGGTCTCCTCGACCGTGGGATCAGGGTGCCATCGGGTCTGCCGTTGACCGGTTCGAAGGGGTCAAATAATCGAGACTGAGAGTTTGATCTTAGCCCTACAGTTCTGTAGGAAGTTTTCATCGGCTCGGATCTCGGAATTGGCCTGCCACGATTCCGTCACCGGTTTGTCTCTGGAGAACCTGGTTTCACTGGAGACACTGAGTCCGGGTTGGATGCAGCCAGCAGTCTTCCCGAATGAACGCCATTTTCCATCAAGTTGATTCCGTCCTGCCGCCCTCCACGGGTCGGTCCGCGTCGCGACGGGGGTTCACCCTGATCGAACTGCTCGTCGTCATCGCCATCATCGCCATCCTGGCCGGCATGCTTCTGCCGGCCTTGTCCAAGGCCAAGGCCAAGGGCCTGCAGGCCCAGTGCATGAGCAACATGCGCCAGATCGGCATCGGTACGACGATGTATGCCAACGACTTCAGCGACACCTTCCACAACATCGGCGGGGCGGTTCCGAACCATGGCATGTGGACCCGCGGACCCAAGTCTCTCGAGATCCTCTCCCCCAACGACCCGCTCGCCTACTGGGGCATCGCCTACATCAAGTACTTCGGGGACAACCGAAGGGCCTTCCGGTGTCCGGCGGCCAAGGTGGTCGACCAGTGGCGCGAGGATGGCTACGCCTATCCCAACGAGTTCTGGCTGAATTCCGCGATCGGCATCAATGGGTTCGTCACCCAGGGGCCCGAGAGGAGCTCGCCCGGCGTGCGGGGTCCCGGCCCTCGGAAGATCTCGAGCTATGAGAGCCCCGCGACCATGATCTTTGCGCAGGATGCCGCGGAGCAGCGGATGGACGGTGCCGACGACACCGTCGGGCTCTTCCCCGGCAGCAAGGAGATCCTCACCCAGTGGCGCTATGGATCGATCCCAGCCCTCTATCCCAAGGTGAACTTCCTGTGGGAGTGGTTCCGTCACAACCAGCGCTGCACCACCCTCTGGGTGCCTGGGAACGTCTCGGCCATCAAGTTCACCAGCGTGACCAAAGGTGTGGACTATCGCTGGTACACTGGAGTACCTCCTGTGGAGAACCCGTCCTACTGAGCCATGTACACGGCTTCCCTACTGTCCTCGACCCAGGCTCTTCGCCTCGGTTTTTGTGCCGCGTGTGGGATGGTCTTGGTGATGGGAACCTCCGGCTGCGGCGAACCTCCGCCGCCCACCCCGATTCCCGCAGCCGAGATTCCCAAGACCCTGGAGAGCACATTTTCCTCCGCGACCCCCGCCATGAAGGAGGCGATGGGAACCGCGACGCGTGCGTTGGAGGGTGGCGACCAGTCCGTGGCCCTCGAGTCGCTCGAGGAGCTGTCCCGTCAGCCCGATCTAACCCCCGAGCAGCGCGACGCGGCGGCCCGGGCCGCTCTGACGGTCCGGGGCAGCATCCTGGAGGCGGCCAGCAAGGGGGATGAAGCCGCCAAGGCCTATCTCGAGCAGCAAAGGGCCCGGAAATAGGGCCGTCTCCCCAGGGTCCGAACCACGACAATTTTCCCTCAGTACCAGTCCAAACATATCATGAACACATCCACCAAGCTCAAGCTCGCGGCGGCCATCGCCGCCGTGAGTGCTGCCCTGCTCCCAGGGCAGGCGCAGGTCTCCCTGCCCGAAGCGTGGGCGTTGCCCACCTCCGTCGGCGTCGACCCCGGATTCCTCGTCCGGGTCGTCCAAGCCAACAAGAACTCGGGTGAACTCCCGAACACCCTCGCCCGCACCGAGGCGCACCTCGCCGGACTCCTCATCGATCCGGCGACCGGTGCCCCCTACGCCAACGACGTCGACAACGTCGCCTGGACGTTCGACGCCAATGGCTACTACTACGAGTCCAAGACCATCGCCTACGAGCAGGGCGGCGGTGGTGCCAATGGTGCAATCCCTGGCATCCCGGGCAAGGAGGGCATGTCCGACAACATCTCCATGGAGGTGTTGACCTGGCTGAACCTCACCGCGGGCGACTACACCTTCGTGGTCAACAGCGACGATGGCTTCGAGGTCCGTGCCGGTGCCAACGCCAAGGATGCCCTGAGCTCCATTGTCCTCGGCCGTTATGACGGCGGCCGTGGTGCCAGCGACAGCTCCTTCAAGTTCAAGGTCACCAAGGACGGCATCTACTCCTTCCGCCTGATCTGGGAGGAAGGCGGCGGTGGTGCCAATGTCTCGTGGTACAACGCCGTGGGGGGTGACGTCGCCAACCAGGTCCTGATCAACGAGGTCGGCGGCATTCCAGCCTTCCGCAAGGTCAGCGGCTCGGTGCCCCCGGCTGTCACCTATGCCTCGCCCGGCAAGGATGCCATCAATGTCTCCCCGAGCGGCGGCATCTCCCTGATGATCGCCGACGGCTCGCCGAACACCGTCGATGCCGCCTCCGTGAAGCTCTCGGTTGACGGCACCGCGGTGACGCCGACCGTTGCCAAGACCGGGTCGACCACCAAGGTGGCCTACACCCCGCCCGCACTGTTCGATCCCCTGTCGAACCACAAGGCGGCGATCACCTACAAGGACAGTGGCGGCACGAGCTACACCAGCGAGTGGAGCTTCACCATCGCCAAGTACACCAACGTCAAGCTGCCGGCCCCGGTCGTCTTCGAGAACTTCAACTCGACCGAGGAGGGCAAGCTCCCGACGGGGTGGAGCGAAGTGAACTTCACCACCGGAGCCACCGGGGAGTTCGACCTGCTGAACCCGAACTCGGATGCCTATCTGGGCTGGGTCGTCATCTCGGAGGACACCGTCAAGGCCGCCTCCTGGGACGCCGCCCGCCGCCTCCAGCCGGGTGAGAGCTACGTCAACGGCAAGCGCGTGGAGAAGCTCGTCGACGGTAAATTCGCCTATGCCGAATCGGACAACCGCGGTGGAAGCCAGGTCCAGTACCTCTTCTCCCCGGACTTCGACATGACCGGCAAGAAGAGCCTCTACGTCGCCTACCACAGCATCTATGAGCAGAACCAGGACAGCATCGGCTCGGTCGAGTACTCGATCGACCAGGGCAAGAACTGGCTCCCGATCCTGTACATGATCGACGGTCCGGACATCGTCCTCGGTGCCGATGGCAAGGTGGACGCGGTGGCGACCTTCACCAAGGAGAACGGGGACACCGCCAGCCTGACGGACCCCAACACGGGCGAGGAAATCGGCAAGAAGTACGGCGCCTTCATCGGGGCCACCATCAGCCAGGATCTTGCTCCGTTCATCGAGGCCCGCATCAACGACAACCCGATCGAGTCGAAGCGCGTCGAGTTCCGCCGCATCGTCGGCGCCGACGGCCAAAAGACCGTCCGATTCCGCTTCGCCCAGGCCGGCACGGGTTCGTGGTACTTCGGCATCGACAACTTCGGCGTCTACGAGGTCACCCAGGTGGATCCTCCGAGGATTGACGTCCAGCCTGTGGCCACCACCGCCTACGAGGGCTTCTCGCTCAAGCTGAGCGTTGGCGCTTCCGGCGTGGGCCTCCGCTATCAGTGGACCCTGAACGGCAATCCGATCTCGGGCGCGACCCAGGCCACCTACTCCGTGGCCAAGGCCGTTGCGGCCAACGCCGGCAACTATGCCGTGACGGTCCTCAACGATGGCGGCTCGGCCTCGAGCTCCACGGTGGCCGTGGCCATCCGTCCAGTCCCGACCTCGTTCGCCGTGAATGACGCCCTCGCCGCGTACTTCAAGTTCGATGGCGACCTCACCGACTCCTCCGGCAACAAGCGCAATGGCGAAGCGGTTGGCGCCCCGGGCTCGGTCGACGGCAAGCTCGGCAAGGCCCTCGAGTACACCTCCCTCAAGGACGGTTCCTCGTTCAACTTCGTGAAGGTGGGCGGCACGCCCATCGATTTCTCGACGACCGACTTCACGGTCGCGTTCTGGGCGAAGCTCTCCACCTGGGAGGGTGACCCGGGCTTCATCAGCAACAAGAACTGGAACAGCGGCGGCAACCCCGGCTGGGTGATCGCCACGGCCGGTGACGGACGCATCCAGTGGAACATCGCCGACGAGTCCCGGTCCCGTAAGGACTTCGACAGCTCGGGCGGCTTCTTCAACGACAAGGCCTGGCATCACGTCACCGTGGTCTTCGCCCGCTCCGGCAACGCCGTGACCTACTTCGATGGCATCGAGGTCGACTCCCGCTCGATCGCCGGCCTCGGCAAGACCGGTACCCCTGCGGACCTGGCGCTGAACATCGGCCAGGACGGCACCGGCACCTACACCGATGGCGGTGGGGTCGGCGTCGACAAGGGCCAGATCGACGACGTCGCCATCTGGACCCGTACGCTCTCGGCCGGTGAGGTCGCGACGATCGTGGTGGGTGGCAACAACGGCAAGGCACTCAGCGCACTGGTGCCGCCGGCGGTCGACCTGACCAAGGGTCTGGCCCTCCACCTGCCGTTTGATGGCAGCTATGCCGACAACTCCGGCAACGGACGCAACGGCACCGCGGTCGGCGCCCCGTCCCTCGCCGACGGCAAGGTTGGCCAGTCGCTCAGGTACACCTCGGTCAAGGACGGTTCGTCCTTCAACTACGTGACGGTCGGCGGCTCGCCGATCGACCTGTCCACGACGGACTTCTCCGTCGCCTTCTGGGCCAAGATCGGGAAGTGGGAGGGGGATCCTTCCTTCATCTCGAACAAGGACTGGAACAGCGGTGGCAACCAAGGCTTCGTGGTGGCCACGGCCGGTGACGGACGCATCCAGTGGAACATCGCCGATCAGGCTCGCACCCGTATGGACTACGACAGCCCCGGCGGCAAGTTCAACGATGGGGGCTGGCACCATGTCGTGGTGAGCTTCACCCGCGCCGGCAATGCGGTGACCTACTTCGACGGCGTCGAGATCGACTCCCGTGCGATCTCGGGTCTCGGCAACACCGGAACCCCGGCTGGTCTCGCCCTCAACATTGGCCAGGACGGCAAGGGGACCTATACCGACGGCGGTGGGGTCGGCATCGAGCAGGGCCACATCGACGAAGTCGGTGTCTGGACCCGCGCCCTCACGGTGGACGATGTCAATGCGCTCTACACCAAGGGCTCGGGCGGACAGCCGTTCATTCCGGTGGCGCCTGTGGCCGGTGTCACGGCGACGCGCAATGCGGACGGCAGTGTCACCCTCACCTGGACCGGCCAGCTGCTGTCCTCCGACACGTTGAACGGGGCGTTCAGCCCGGTTGTCGGGGCGACCAGCCCGCTGACGGTGTCGCCGCAGTCGGGTGCCCGGTTCTTCCAGGCCAAGTGATCGACTGATCCAAAGTCATTCAGGGAGGCCGGGCCGATGGGCCCGGCCTCTTTTGTTTCCAAGTTTCCTGCTGCGGAGCTGAAACCCGGGCTCCGCCGTCATTTCGACCTGTGCTTCCCGGACCCGGGCCCGGTATCAACCCCTTGTGTTCCCCGTTCAGGCCATCCTGTTGATCCTGCTGGCGGTCGGGTTGCCGAGCCTCCGGGCGCAGGACCGTTGGCCCGAGATCGCCCACCGGGGGGTGATTCGCTGGGGCAACGACGCCGAGGGAGGCGCCCCTTACATCTACCACGATCCCACGAATGCCGATCGGTTGATCGGCTTCGAGGTGGAGTTCGCCGAGGCGTTGTGTGCGCGGCTCGGCCTCCGATCCGAATTCGTCCAGAACAACTGGGACCTCCGCCTCCCTGTCCTCGGGACCGGCGATGCGTTCGATCTCATCATCGCTGGACTCGAGCGCACCCCGGAAAACCTCGCCCGGCTCTCGATGAGCCGGCCCTACTTCGCGTTCGGACAGCAGCTGGTGGTCCGGTCCCATGACCTGGACCTTTCTTCCCTCGACCTGCTTCGGGACCGTCCTGTCGGGGTCCTGTCGGCCTCAGCCTCCCAGCGGCTGCTGGAGCGTCATGGAGGTGTCCGGATCCGGATCTACCAGGACAACGTCAACTACTTCCAGGACCTGGAACTCGGTCGGATCGATGCCGTCCTCGCCGACTCGCCGATCGTGCAGGCCAACCTGCCCCTTCATCCGCGGCTCCGGAAGGCCGGTCCGTTCTTGGAAACGGGTTTCTATGCCGTCGGGGTGCGTCCTGCGGACCGCGAACTGCTCCGGCGTGTCGACGCCGCCGTTGAGGCGCTTCTCGAGGATGGGACCCTCAAGAAGATCTACTCCCGATATGGCGTGTGGGGGCCGGAGCAGGACCGTCTCCCGGGATGGCGTGACGAGGGTTCGGCTGTCCGACAGCGGGTCTCGGTCTGGCGCGACTGGCGTATCTATCTGCCGCTGCTGCTGCGGGCCTCGGTGACGACGATCTGGGTAACCTGTTGCGGCATGGCGCTGGCGGTCCTCCTGGGGCTGGTCCTGGTGTTGTCGCGACTCCATGGCCCGACCCCGATCCGATGGCTGGCCGTGGGCTACATCGAGGTCTTCCGGGGGACCCCGCTGCTGCTCCAGATCTACTTCATCTATTTTGGCCTCGCCCAGCAGCTGGGACTCCGGCTCTCGGCGGGACTGGCCGCCGTGGTGGCGCTGGGTCTCAACTACGCCGCAAACGAGGCGGAGAATTATCGGGCAGGGATCCAGGGCGTCCCGCAGGGACAGGTCGACGCCGGGCTGGCCCTCGGCATGACCCGGTCCCTCGTGCTTCGGCGCGTCGTCCTGCCGCAGGCCCTGCATCTATGCCTGCCCAGTGTCACCAACGACTTCATCGCGATGTTCAAGGACTCCTCGATCGTGTCCGTCATCGCCCTGGTCGAGCTCACCAAGGAGTACCAGATCCGCGCCATCGACACAGGGGACTATGTCGGACTGGGACTCATGACGGCCGGGATCTACTTTGCCATCAGCTACGCGGCGTCGTTGGGCGCCCGTCATCTGGAACGGAGGCTGCGTCGTGATCCACATTGAGGGATTGACCAAGCAATATGGGGAACGTCGGGTTTTGGACGGCGTGGACTGGGTCCAGTCCGCTGGCGAGACGACGGTGTTGTTTGGCGGAAGTGGCTGCGGCAAGTCGACCCTGCTGCGGTGTCTCAACCAGCTGGAGCGTGCGGATGCAGGGAGGATCCGAATCGCAGGCCACGACATCAATCCAGCCCAGGCTCCCGCCGCTGGAGCCCTGCATCGGTTGCGGTGTGGTGTAGGGATGGTCTTCCAGCAGTTCCATCTCTTCAGCCATCGCACGGCGCTGGAGAACGTCATGGAGGGTCCCCTCCACGTGCTCGGAAGGATCCAGGCCGAGGTGCGCCACGAGGCGCTGGATCTCCTGTCCAGGGTGGGCCTCGGGGGACATGCGGACCAGTTGCCGCACCAGCTCTCCGGCGGACAGCAGCAGCGGGTGGCGATCGCCCGGGCGTTGGCGATGAAGCCGCAGGTCCTTCTCCTCGACGAACCCACCAGCGCCCTCGATCCCCAGCTCCGCGAGGAGGTACGTCGGGTCCTGCGTGGCCTTGCCGAGGAAGGGATGACCATGCTCGTCGTGACCCATGATCTCCGTCTGGCCCTTCAGATCGCTGACCGCGCCGCATTCCTCGATGGAGGACGGATCCTCGAATCGGGCCCTGCCGAGCAGGTCTTCGTCAACCCGGTCCATGAGCGGACCCGACGGTTCCTGGAGGAGGTCCATACCTGAGGCCTTCAGACGGATTCTGCAGAGTCGGCGGCATCCCTTGGGTGTGGTGGCCCGTGGGGCTGCAGGGGAGGGTGCTGCTGTGCCCTGCGGCGCTGGGCGCGGGAGAGCCCACCGGCGTGTGGGGT
>CAZZKQ010000040.1:0-5854 GCA_964654875.1 uncultured Verrucomicrobiota bacterium
CAACGATCTGGGTGGAGAAGACAATCGTCCGCCCCCGTGCCGCCGCGGCCCGGATCTCGGTCCGAAGCACCCCGAGACCCTGCGGATCCATCCCCGAGGCCAGCGGTTCATCGAGAAGCCAGAGCTCGGGGTCGATCGTCAGCAATGCAGCCAGCGCCGTCTTGTAGATCTGGCCCCGGGACAATGTGTGGATCGGTTTCTCGGCCAGCTCGAGCAGATCGAACTGCTGGAGCCAGTGGACGATGCGATCGGGAGCCTCGGGACCGTCGGCATGATAGACCTTCAGCAGGATGCCCAGGTTGTCGATCAGCGGGACCCCGTCGAAGAACGGCGGGAAGTCCGGGAGGAAGACGATCCGACGCCGTAGGGCGAGATCGTTCGAGTCGAAGGGCTGTCCGTCATACATCACCTCTCCGCGATCGGGTTTCACGAGTCCGGACAGAACGCGCAGCAGGGTCGACTTGCCGGCGCCGTTCGAACCGAGCAGGGCGACGACCTTTCCGGGTTCGAGGGAGAGGGAGAGCGAGTCGAGGGCGCGGGTGTTCCCATAGGTCTTGCAGACCCGGCTCAACTCGAGGTGCATGGGTTCAGGGTGATGGGCGATGGCGAACGGAGTCGATCGGTAAACGCGTTTCGGCATCGACGCCCCACCGTCGCACCGGCTCCAATGAACCGGCTCCCCAACCCCCAGCGCCATGATCACACTCACCGGACGCGGCTCCATGACCACCTGCGATGGGGTGACCCGACGCGACTTCCTCCAGGTGGGCACGCTGGGAGCCCTGGGACTGTCCCTCGCCCAGTTCAATGCGCTGAAGGCCGCAGAGACCACGAAGGCAGCTCCCGACAACGGACGTTCTGCGATCCTCATCTTCAACCTGGGCGCGCCGTCTCAGCTCGACCTCTTCGACCTCAAACCCGATGCGCCGCGCGAGGTCCGGGGTCCGTTCAAGCCGATCTCCACGAAGGGCGATTTCCAGCTCTCCGAACTGCTCCCGCTCCACGCCAAGGTTGCCGACAAGCTCAGCCTGGTCCGAACCGTCTACCACACCGCCGCTGCGGTCCACGACACCGGACACCAGCTGCTCCAGACCGGACGTCTCTTCTCGGGCGGCATCAACACCCCGCACGCTGGCTGCGCCCTCGAGTTCCTCAAGGGCCGTCGCAACGAACTCCCTGCCCACGTCATTCTGCCGGAACCCATGGGCAACACGGGCGGGGGATTGCCACACGGGCAGGACGCCGGCTTCCTGGGCAAGGCCTACGATCCGTTCTCGATCCATGCCGATCCCTCGAGAACGGATTTCAAGGTGCCGGACCTGCTCCCGCCCACCGAGATCGGCGAGGCGCGTCTCCAGCGGCGTCGGGAACTGCGGGACATCGTCGAGGGCACGATCCGGAACTTCGAGTCGACCGACAGCGCGCGGATGATGGACGCCAACTTCGCCGCGGCCTACCGGCTCATGACCAGCGAGAAGGCCCGCGAGGCCTTCGATCTCTCGAAGGAGCCGCTGTCGGTGCGGGAACGCTATGGCATGACGCGGTTCGGACAGAGCTGTCTGCTCGCGCGACGTCTGGTCGAACGCGGGGTGCGATTCGTCACGATCAACACGTTCATCACGGTGTTCGATGAGATCACATGGGACATCCACGGCTCGAAGCCCTTCACCAGCATCGCGGGAATGAAGGACATCGTCTGCCCGATGTATGATCAGGGCTACAGCGCCCTGATCGAGGACCTCCACCAGCGCGGCATGCTCGACGCCACCCTCGTGGCGAATCTGGCGGAGTTTGGTCGGACACCGAAGATCAACCCGACCGGTGGACGCGACCATTGGCCCGCGTGCTGGACCTGCTACTTCGCGGGCGGGGGCATCCGGGGGGGTCGGGTGGTTGGCAAATCCGACGAGATCGCCGCCTACCCCGCCGAGCGTCCTGTCACGCCGGCCGAGATTGTCGGGACGATCTACCGAAGCCTGGGCCTGGATCTCGAGACCCACCTGCCGGGTCCGCAGGGTCGGCCGTTTCCGCTGGTCGACTTTGGCACCCAACCCATCCGGGAGCTGTTCGCATGAGGCAGTTGAGAGTGGAGGGTCGAGAGTGGAGAGACGGGATCCGGGGATTTCTGGGGCGTCTTTCGGGGCGATGCCTGGGGTGGGTGGGTGCGGACGCACCCAGTGCCGCAGGGCACTGCAGCACCCACCGGGGAGGGGGCCTGTGGCCCTGGTGGATCTTCTCTCTCAACACTCGACGCTCAACGCTCAACGTGCTTCTCGCCGCCGCCGCGTCCGCGGCAGAGCCCGTCCCTACTCCGAGCTTCCGCAACCAGGTCCAGCCCATCCTCACCAAGGCCGGCTGCAACATGGGAGCCTGTCACGGGGCCGCGGCCGGCAAGAACGGGTTCTACCTCAGCCTCCGGGGCTACAACGATGAGGCCGATTGGCAGGCGATCACCCGAAGCGGCGGTGGACGCCGCATCGCGCTCTCGGATCCGGGACGGAGTCTCCTGCTCCTCAAGGCCACCGGTACGGTTCCCCACAAGGGTGGAAAGCGCTTCGACACCGGGTCCCCCGAGTACCAGACCCTCGCCGATTGGATCGCTGGCGGAGCTCCTGGACCCCAGCCGGATGATGTCCGACTGGAGCGTCTCGAGGTCCTGCCTGCCCAGGCGGTCCGCCGTCCCGGCGACGTCCAACCCCTCCAGGTGAAGGCCCATTTCACCGATGGCCACGTCGAGGACGTCACCCGTTGGGTGAAGTACAGCAGCGCCAATGAGACGGTGGCCACGGTCGATGACACCGGACGCGCCACCATCGTCGGTCCGGGTGAGGCGGGCCTCACCGCCTGGTACCTGAGCCAGGTCGCGGTCGGCTTCGTCACGGTGCCGTGGTCCAACAACGTCCCGGCGTCGGTGTTCGAGTCGCTTCCACGACACGGGTTCATCGACGAACAGGTCCACGCGAAACTCCGCAGACTCGACCTCCCACCGTCGCCTCGGTGCACCGATGCGGAGTTCATCCGACGGGCCTTTCTCGACACCCTCGGGGTGTTGCCGACCCCGGTGGAGGTCGAGGAATTCCTGGCCCGACCGGGACGGGTCCAAGACCGGCGGGAGGCTCTCATCGACCAGATCCTGGGCCGACCGGAGTTCGTCGATTACTGGACCTACAAGTGGAGCGACCTGCTGCTGGTGAACTCCTCACGCCTGCGTCCGGCAGCCACCCGGGCCTACGCGGCGTGGATCCGTCGGCAGGTGGAGGCCAACCGGCCGTGGGACGAGATGGTCCGGGAACTCCTCACGACCCGGGGCAGCACGTTCGACAACGGTGGCGGGAACTTCTTCCTCCTGCATGAGGATCCGCGGGACATGGCGGAGACGACGACCCAGGCGTTCCTTGGGATGAGTGTCGGGTGTGCGAAGTGCCACAACCATCCGAGCGAGCGGTGGACCAACGACGACTACTTCGCCCTGGCCAATCTCTTTGCGCGGGTGCGGGCCAAGAACGGAGCGGGCGACGGCGAGCGGATCCTCACGGCGGCTCCCAGCGGAGACTTGGTCCAACCGCGGACGGGTCGGCCCCAGCGCCCCCGCCCCCTCTCGGGAGCTGGGCTGGCCCTCGAGGATCCGGCTGATCGGCGGGAGGTGCTGGCCCGCTGGTTGACCTCCCCGGAGACCCCGGAATTCGCCCGGGCGATCGTAAACCGGATCTGGGCCAATTTCCTTGCGGTGGGCCTCGTGGAGAAGGTCGACGATCTCCGCACCAGCAACCCCGCGAGCAATGAGGCCCTCCTCAACCACGCCGCCACCTACCTCGTCGCACACCGATACGATCTCAAGGCTCTGATGCGGGAAATCCTCCGCAGCGAGACCTACCAGCGCAGCAGCGCACCCCTACCCGGCAATGCCACCGAGACTCGATTCTACTCGCGGTATTATCCTCGGCGGCTGATGGCGGAGGTCATCCTGGATGCGTACTCGCAGGTCACTGGGGTGCCGACCGAGTTCCGTCGCTCGACCGGAAACGGGGACAACTTCCAGTTCACCTATCCAATCGGCACCCGGGCCCTGGAGCTGCCGGATTCCCAGATCGCCAGCTACTTCCTCAAGAGCTTCGGCAAACCGGACCGAATCCAGACCTGCGAGTGCGAGCGGACCTCGGAGCCCAGCGTCGCGCAGGTCCTCCACATGTCGAATGGCGACACCCTGAACGCGAAGCTCTCGTCGTCCGCCTGCCGACCCGTCCGCGAGGCCCGGGACTCGCGCGCCGCCAAGGCGGTCGTCGAGGAGGCCTACCTTCGCGCGTTTTCGCGTCCACCCACCCGGGACGAGGAGCAACGTCTGGTGGCGGTGCTCGACCAGGCACCTCCGGACCAGAGGGAAAAGGTCGTGGAGGACCTCTACTGGGCGCTCCTCACCAGCAAGGAGTTTCTCTTCAACCATTGATGCCGTGCGGAAGCTCCCGATCAGTCTCGCATTCCTCTCCGCGCTCCCGCTGTCGCTCTTGATGGCGGGCGACTTCTCCGCAATCGAACCGCTCCTCCAGGAACACTGCGTGGAGTGCCATGCGGCTCAGGATCCCGAGGGCGGACTCGTCCTGGAGTCGCATGCCGGGCTGATGAAGGGCGGCGAGTCAGGTCCCACCGTCCTGCCTGGAAAGGGCGCAGAATCCCTGCTCGTCCGGGTGCTGGAAGGACGCTGGGGGAAGACCGGGAAGAACGAGTTCATGCCCCCGGGAAAACGCCCCCATCTGAAACCGGATCAGATCGCGCTCATCCGATCCTGGATCGACGAGGGGGCCCATCCCGCCGCAACGAGCCCGGTGCCCCGAACCCTGGAGGTTCCCAGGATTGCGCCACGTGGAATGGTCCGACATCCGGTCTCGGCGCTCGCGTTCCATGCCGGATCCCGACTCCTCGCGGTGGCGCGGACGGATGAGGTGGAGCTGATCCCGATCGAGACCCGGAAGCCGATCCGTTCCCTGAAGGGGTTCAAGGGTGGGGTCTATGCCGTCGCCTTCTCCCCGGATGGACGATGGATCCTCACCGGTGGAGGGGATGCCACGGGGGGCGAGGTGAGGCGCTGGAGCGTGGTCGACGGCACCTCGGATCGCCTCTATGCGGGACAGCGCGACGCCGTCCATGCGGTCGCGGTCTCCCCGGACGGCGCCGTGCTCGCCGCGGGCAGCTACGATTATGGGATCGGGCTTTGGTCGGCGGCGGACGGCACGGAGCGGCATCGGATCACCGGCAGCCAGGGCGCGATGATGGGACTGGCCTTCCGTCCCGACGGACGGGTCCTCGCCAGTGTGGGCTACGACCGCACGGCCAAGCTCTACGATCCAGCGACCGGTTCCCGGCTTGAAACCCTGGGTCAGGCGTTGCGGGAACTGAATGCCATGGCGTTCGCGCCGGATGGAAAGGTTCTGCTGACCGGCGGCAACGACAACCGGATCCGGGTCTACCGGGTCGGGACAGAGGTGCGGGAGGGCGCGGTCGAACTGGTCGACACCGTGTTCGCCCATGAGGGGGGCATCCTCCAGGTGGTCTACAGTCCGGATGGCCGGAGGGTGGCGAGCTCCGGGCAGGATCAGACCGTGAAGCTGTTCCGGGCGGAAGGGCTGAAGCCGCAGCTGACCCTCGAACGGCAGCCCGACTGGCCGTCGGCCCTGGTCTTTGCCGGCAATGATCAGCTCGTCGTCGGACGCGCGGATGGGACGCTCGGGTTCTACCAGGCGTCGGACGGCAAGGCCTCTCCGCCGCCCAAACCGGAACTGTTCCGGACCTCCCCTCGGGGAGTGCAGCGGGGTGTGACCAATACGCTAGAGCTGTTGGGACGAAACCTCGACCGCGCCAC